>NZ_JBADWU010000106.1:0-49831 GCF_056203535.1 Candidatus Limimorpha sp.
CCTGGCAATCCGGTTTTCTCCGTATCCCTCTTCATAGTGGAGGCGGATGACTTCCTTGAAGTACTTTTGCTGTTTCTCTGTGTGTAACTGATACATCCTTGACTCTTGTCTTTTTGAGTCAACCTTTTTCAGGGTAAGACATTATAGATTTGTTTCAAAAAAATCCATTTGACCTAATATGGCGAACAACATAATCGAAGTATGAAAGCATTATAGGTCAAAAAGCATATAATTGCCTAGCAAATTGATTGATGACAAAGTGTTTTTATTGTTTTTATCTGTGCTGACAGGGAAATAAGTGTAAAAAACGATTGATTACAGTCTTTCAGCCCATGTAACAGACACAAATCACGTAGAAATACTCTTTTCTGTAATTGAAACATGCTAAAATCACACGAAAACCCTCTTTGAAGCACTTGTAAAAGACCAAAATCACATGAAAACCCTATTTGAAGCACTTGTGAAAGACCGAAATCACATGAAAATACTCTTTTAGGCTACCGTAAAAGACCAAAATCACTTGTACAAGTAATTTTAAGTCCTGGATTATGTCAGATTGCTCTGAATCCAGCACTTTTTCACACTCATTGTGTCATTTTTCCCTAAATCCAACACTTTCCGACACACATAGTATCGGATAATTCTGAATCCTGAACTTTTTCAAACTTGGAGTGCCGAATTATTTCACATCTTGCACATTTCAACACTCCGAATGTCGTTTCTCTCTGAATCCTGCACTTTTTCAAACTGCTTGTGCCAGATTTCTCTGAAACCAACGCTTTGTCACATTCGTTGTGCCGGATTCTTCTATTGTTAGAGTTTCGACACGTTGTCTGCCATCATTTCCTCAGCTGCATCCTGATTCTCGAAGCCAGAATGTCGACCACCACAAGACTTGAACCACGTGGCAGGATGATGTCGGCGGAACGTTTCGTTGGCTCGATGAACTGCTGGTGCATGGGCTTCACGAAAGTCTGGTAATGACGCAACACGTCTTCCCAAGTGCGGCCACGCTCGGCAATGTCGCGGCGGATGATACGCATCAGACGCTCATCGCTGTCGGTATCGACGAACACCTTGATATCCATGCGCTTGCGCAATTCCTCGTTGGTCAAGACCATGATGCCTTCCACGATGATGCCTTCGGTAGGCTGCACATGGATGACTTCCTCTGAACGGGCACAGGTGACGTATGTATAAATCGGCATCGGAATCGTCTCGCCGTTTTTCAGTCGGTCGAGGTGCTCAATGAGCAGGTCCCATTCAATGGCATCGGGATGGTCGAAATTGATTTGCTTTTTCTCCGCAGGCGTGCGGAACCCATTATCGTAATAATAAGCGTCTTGCGAAATGACTGATACTGAGTTTTCAGGCAATTGGTTTACCAACTCCTTGACGACGGTGGTCTTTCCCGAACCCGAACCGCCTGCTATGCCGATGACTAACATGATGCTCTACTTAAATTTGCCACAAAGATAGGAATTTTTGCGGAAATACTTTGTGTTTTGGCAGACAATGTTAATTTTGGACGATTGGACATTTTGACTTTTGGACGATTAGACTTTTGGACGATTTGACATTTGGACATTTTGACTTTTGGACATTTTGACTTTTGGACGATTTGACATTTGGATGATTTGACTTTTGGACGATTTGACCATTAGACATTTAGACTTTTTGAACAATTTTGAACTTTTGAACAATTTTGAACTTTTGAACAATTTTGAACTTTTGAAATAACCGACAACTGAAAAACCGATAACCAATCTATGTTGCAGTTTGATTTTGACCACTTACTTAATCTTAAATAGTTACTTATTGCCTAAAGTGATAATAATATGAGACAAAAACATTATTTTTGCAGCCCAAATCGAATCATCATGAAGAAAATTTTTTTGACTTTGGCTATCGCCGCAACAATGGTGGCTTGCGGTCAGCAGGGAGATAAGACACAACAACAGGCTGAGCAAAACCCTCAAAAAGTTGTTATTCCTCCAGGAATGCCTACGCCACCTGTTTCTCAACCAATCAATCCAAACGCCGGTCTCGCCCAGGATCCCAACCCTACTCCACAAGACCCGAACAAGCCTGTACTGAAAATGGAAGAAGGCAAGCCTTTGGATTTGAGCCAGTTGATGGGTCCCAAGAAAAGCATGGAAGAAATGGCCGTCGACCAAATCGATACCATTCGTTACAAAGCCGAACATGGCGATGCCGAATATCAGTATTTTTATGGCGCTTGCTACGATAATGGCTGGGGCGTTGAAACAGATCATGCCCAAGCCATGAACTGGTACCAAAAGGCAGCCAACCAAGGTCAGAAGTCATCGTTTAATGCCATTGGCAACCTTTATCGCGTCGGTCAGGGCGTGAAACAGGACGACAAATCGGCTTTTTCATGGTTCAAGAAAGGTTCCGAAGTGAAAGACTCACAGGCCATGCTGAATTTGGGCAATTGCTACTATTACGGCAAAGGGACCGTCAGGAACCTCGACGAAGCCATCGTCTGGTGGTCGGAATCCGCCAAATTGGGCAATGCCTACGCTTTGGCTCAAATGGGCGACTGTTATCTATATGGCAGGGGTGTCGAAAAGGACCTTGACAAAGCAGTGGATTGTCTTAAAAAAGCCGCCGATAAGAATGTTGCAGGCGCACAATTTCGTCTGGGCATCCTCTATTATACAGGTCAAGGGGTGGAACAGGATCAAGTCTACAGCGAACTGCTGATGAAGAAAGCTCGTGACGGCGGCATGAAGGAAGCTCAGGATTTCCTTGACAGACAGTTCAAAAAATGATGTTTTGGATTCGGTTTTGCCGAATAATTCTTGCGCCATGCAATCGCACAATAAGGAACTTGGACAAATCGGCGAAGACCTTGCAGCGGATTTTCTTGTCGGAAAAGGCTACGAAATACTCGACCGCAACTGGCATTTCCATCATCTGGAACTCGATATTGTGGCGAAAGACGGCGACATGCTTGTCATCGTAGAGGTGAAGACCCGCGCCACCGACGAATTTGGCGAGCCTGACTTGGCCGTGACACCAAGCAAGCAGAAATCCATCATCAAATCGGCGGATGCCTACATCATTCAGCATGATTTGGATGTGGAGACACGCTTCGACATCGTTTCCATTGTCCTATCAGGAAAGGAAAAGAGAATCGATCATATCGAAGACGCTTTTTATCCAACTCTTTAAGATGAGTGATTTGGACGATTTGACATTTGGACTTTTTGAATTATTTTGAACTTTTGAAAAAACTGATAACCGAAAACTGATAACTGAAAACCGATAACCATTTAGGACTTTTGAACAATTTTGAACTTTTGAAAAAACTGATAACTGACAACCGATAACCATTTAGGACTTTTGAACAATTTTGAACTTTTGAAATAACCGATAACCAATAACCAATTCATGTTAAATAACTATTCAAAATTAAACTACATTATAAAGGACACGGGGTTTCGAGACTGCGAGGCTTCGGGATGCCGGAATGCCTCGTAATCTCGCATTCCCGCGACCTCGATGCCTCGTTTTCAATATGTAAACTAATTTTGATCACCTACTTGCAATTTAATTTTGACTACTTACTTAGTTACTTATCACTAAACTACCGAAAATGAAATATACATTCACGACTGGCGAAACCATAGAATCCGACATTGAAGGATTACACCGCCTTCTGGCGGAAAACCAACAATATTTGGAAAACTACACTGAAGTCCTCGATTCGCTCGACAACGACGAATATGTGGCACGCGGCAACGGCTTTTGCGACCGCAAGTATAGTGATGATTTCATCGAAGGACAAATTGCCAAATACCAGCAACGAATCAACGACATCAAAGGTTGGATCGCCCAGACGAAAAACCTCTGACTAACAATGGCCTTTTAATTAACGAAAAACCAATCAAAAGATTGATGCTGTATCCTTTGATATTCTCATCAAAATTTAGATACGAGCCGTACAACCTCGCCTTGACATTGAATTCAAGATAATCCTGATGGCCTGTCCTCGATAAGGTGAAAATATCGCCATACACTTTGTAATCAATTGAAACTCCAACGATTGCGCAGAACTTCGACATAGATACACTGCTAATTTCAGCATCCAATCCATTGACGCCAATTTCCGAAATGGAATAGCCGATAAAAGGGCATAATCTCCAAGGTTCGTTTTCGAAAACGGAATAGCCCAATGAAAACTCGGTCAGCCCATAATAATAAGGTTTACCTTGAGGCAAAATTTCGTATGCCAAAATTTCACGGTTGGTTTTTCCCCACGACATACCTCCATTGATAAAGCCACATATTTTTCGATAGTTAAACTCGAATCCGAAAGCGAAACCCAAAGCCGGCGAAAAATCACGCCACAACGATGATGCGAAGGTCGCTGTGTTCATGCCAATATACACGCCATAAGAAGACTTTTTTTTATCAAAATTGGGAGTGACTTTGTTTGGATAATCCTTTGGCAATCTGCCTGAAGCATGAGGCTTGGAATAAATCTGGGCAAAAGAATCAGATGAAAACGACATAGTCAAGACGATGACTAATAGAATGATTTTATTATATGTCTTGCCGGTCATTTCACCATCGAAAATTAGAATGCAAAAATAAGGAGATTTCATGAAACAAACAGTCAATTGATTTTTTTTGAGAAGCTGTTTAAGTAACGCTTAAAAAATAAGTTGTAACACATTTCAACGTTAGCAATTGTTTCCTTGTCAAAACGCAAATTGCCACAAATTATTCAAAAATTAATGTGAATTAACTGATATACATCTAGTTATAACATTTAATAATTAATGATTCATTTACGATAATTGACTACGTCGAAATGTAAATTCACCGACACGAAGTGAGGTAATCTTCGATTTTGTGTTTAGCGAAGTGAAAAAACAGCTATTATCGTTACAGGTTATTTTTTAATTCTCACTAAATTTCAATTGAGTATTATGCTATAGATGCATTTGGCGCATCCCGATGGGATGCCAAGTCAAAGTCATAAAGTTGTCGTTTTTTACCGAAAGCAAATCCCTATGGGATTGAACTTTACATGCCGTAGGCATGGATGTTCGGTAAAAAATCCGGTCTAAACCAATGCTTCGACATTCCTACGGAATATGCCTGTAAAACTTTGAAAGGAAATCCGATGAAGAAATTTTAAACAGCTTTTGAAGTTTGAAAGATTTTTTATTGTAATTTTGAACTCATAAATTCAGGCTTATGGATCGCATCATTCAAACTGTCAACAGCTGTGTTTGGAGCCCCGCCTTGGTGGTATTATGTTTAGTCGCAGCATTGTATTTTTCATTTGGGACGCGCTTTGTGCAAGTGCGCCGATTCCGCGAGATGATTCACTTGCTTATTGCCAAAGACAAATCGAAGAAAGAAGGTATTTCTTCCTTTCAGGCATTTGCAATGGCTTTGTCGGGAAGGGTTGGCACAGGCAATATCGTCGGTGTTGCAACCGCCATCGGCTATGGCGGTCCGGGAGCCATAGTCTGGATGTGGATTATAGCTTTCTTCGGTGCTGGAACTGCATTCGCCGAATCAACTTTGGCACAGATTTTCAAGGAAGACCATAATGGGCAATTCCGTGGTGGGCCAGCTTACTACATTGAAAAAGGATTGAATGTCAAATGGTTGGCTGTTACTTTTGCAGTTTGCGTCGTGATTGCCGCAGGTCTTTTCATGCCTCCTGTGCAGAGCAACAGCATAGCCATG
The DNA here is from genome assembly GCF_056203535.1 of Candidatus Limimorpha sp. NCBI lineage: Bacteria > Pseudomonadati > Bacteroidota > Bacteroidia > Bacteroidales > Candidatus Limimorpha > Candidatus Limimorpha sp. Next base: position 5,734 of record NZ_JBADWU010000106.1, read on the forward strand.
TCGTTTGCCAACACTTTCCATATCGAAGCGTGGTGGGTTGGACTGGGTGTCGCCATTTTAATCGGTCTGGTGGTTATAGGCGGTGTAAAACGCATTGCTAATGTAGCCCAAATCGTTGCACCGATAATGGCCTTCATTTACATCATCCTATCCATCATCGTGCTGATTTGCAATGCATCCGCTGTTCCGGCCGCCTTTGGCGAAATGATTCGCAGTGCTTTCGGACTGGACGAGGCACTTGGTGGCATTTTTGGCAGCACTATTGCCTGGGGTGTGAAACGCGGCATTTACTCAAATGAAGCGGGACAAGGCTCCGGAGCCATGGTTGCTGCAGCAGCCAAGGTCTCCCACCCTGTCAAGCAGGGCTTGGTGCAGGCTTTTTCGGTTTACGTCGACACCTTGCTGGTATGTACCGCCACGGCTGTCATGATTCTGGCTACAAAGACCTACAACGTCTTCGGTCCAAACGGCGAATTGCTGATTGCTGCCCAGGGAGCGGCAGTCGGCGAACCGGGTGTCATTTACACTTCTTCGGCGTTAGGGACTCTGTTCGGTGCAAAATGGAGCGGCATCATCGTTTCCGTTGCGCTGTTTTTCTTCGCTTTCACAACCATTATGGCCTATTACTATTATGCCGAAACAAACTTGGTCTACCTTTTCGGCAAAGGCAAAAAAGAGCAAATCCTGATTTGGGGTTTGCGTGTCTGCCTAATCATTGCCGTGTTTTTCGGCTCTTTGAAGGAAGCCAAAACGATTTGGGATTTGGGCGACATCGGCGTCGGCATGATGGCTTGGATAAACATCATTTCCATATTGCTGCTCTCGCCAATCGCCTTCCGCGTGCTGCGGTCATACGAAAAGCAGAAGAAAGAAGGCAAGGAACCTGTTTTCGACCCGAAGGATTTGGGAATAAAAAAGGCTGACTTCTGGGAAAACGAACAGATGTAAACCGCAATAGGAATTGGTTATCAGTTAAGTAGGTGAGCAAAATTAGTTTACATAAAAGGCACAATGTTTCGACATCGTCACGTCCTTGGAGAAAGGTGTCAGCAACCTGATTTGCAGCTCATTGAGCCTGTCGAAATGAGTGAATTAAAGTAGTTTATTGAAAATCTGCGTAATCCACGGCTTCAAAAACTCTCCGCGTAAATCAGCGTAATCTGCGGGAGAAAAAATCATGTTCCGCCATGGCGGTAAAGAGTAAATTCGGAGTAAATTTTGGAGTAAATTTCTTTTCGTGCGTCAGCCAATCTGTGAAAATTCATGCGCTTGCGCATTTGAAATTTATCTGTAAAATCTGTAGTTTGTTGGCATTCAGCGTTATCTGCGGCTTCAAAAAACCTCTGCGTAAATCAGCGGCATCTGCGGGAGAAAAAATCATGTTCCGCCAAGGCGGTAGAGAGTAAATGCGGAGTAAATTAAAGAGTAAATTTTGGAGTAAATTTCTTTTCGTGCGTCAGCCAATCTGTGAAAATTCATGCGCTTGCGCATTTGAAATTTATCTTTGTAATCTGTAAAATCTGTAGTTTGTTGGCATTCAGCGTTATCAGCGGCTTCAAAAAACCTCTGCGGAAATCAGCGGCATCTGCGGGAGAAAAAATCATGTTCCGCCAAGGCGGTAGAGAGTAAATGCGGAGTAAATTAAAAAGTAAATTTTGGAGTAAATTTCTTTTCGTGCGTCAGCCAATCTGTGAAAATTCATGCGCTTGCGCATTTGAAATTTATCTGTAAAACCTGTAGTTTGTTGGCAATCAGCGTTATCAGCGGCTTCAAAAACTCTCTGCGTAAATCAGCGGCATCTGCGGGAGAAAAGCGTAATCAATATAATCTGCCTACTTATCATGCAAATTTACTATTTTTGCAACGCAATTCCGACTTGCTGATTTAACAGGACTGCAAATCAAAAGGTTGCAAACATACCATGCGTAAAACGAAAGTCATATTATTTTCATTGACTGCATTGCTGCTGTTCATTTCGTTGATTCAGAAGCAATTGAATGTCATCCATTTCAAGTCATTAAAAGGTGTGGTCGAAGAAGTCAAGATGCCGGAACTGACTTTTGCCTCTTACCGCGACGGTTCGTTCCAGTCGCAGACCGAGCAGCACCTCAAGCAGCAGTTCGGTTGCCGCGAGCCATTGATTCGGTTCTACAACCAGTATCTGTGGGATTTCTATGGCAAGTCAAATGCCACCCTGTGGCAAATTGCCTTTGGCAAAGAAGGCTGGATTTACGAACCTTGGTTTGTGGAAGACTACTACCAAGGCAGAAGCCATTACATGGCTTTGGACTCCGCCCAATTGGTGCAGCGGTTTGAGGATGAAGCCTTTCGCATCTACCAGCTGCAGCATATACTTGAGCAATATGGCACACATCTCATGGTTTGCCTTCTGCCCGGCAAAGACTTGATTTATCCCGAATACCTGCCCGACAACAACAAGTATTTTGAAGAAAAGACCATCACTGCCCGTGATTATTTCGGCCCTAAGTTCAAGGAAATGGGCGTCAATCATGTCAATGTCGAGCAATGGTTTTTGCAGATGAAAGACACGGCGAGTTTCGATTTGTTCCCTCAAACCGGCACGCACTGGAGCAACATCGCTTCGCTTTATGTAGCCGACAGCGTCATCCGTTACATGGAAAAACTCGGCGACATGAACATCCGTAACCTTAGGATTGGAAAACCTGAAATCGGCATGACCAAAGAACCTGACGATGACTTGGAAAGCCTGATGAACCTCATGCGCCCCCTTCGTGAAAACTACAACCAATACGCAAACGTTGAACCAGATGGCGACACGACTGCCTCAAAACCGAAAATCATTGTCATCGGCGATTCTTTCTACTGGAACATCGTCAAACAGTTGCCAATGGGCGACATCTTCAGCGCTTATCCTTACTGGTACTATAATAGCTCCATCTATTACGATGATCCGCATCAATCGACCAAAGACATCAACCTAATCGAAGAACTCCTGACGGCTGATTTTGTCATCCTCTCCTATTGTTCCGTACAGCAATATGAAATGAGCAATGGCTTCACAAAAAAGGCCCTGATTAATTTCTGCGTCGACTCCACTGATATTCATCAAAGGAAAGAATCTTTTATGACTTACCTCAAAACCAATGAACAATGGTATGAAGGCCTTGTGGAAAGATCGCAAGAAAAAGGAATACCTTTGGAAGAGGTGCTTGCCGCCGAAGCCGAATGGCAAATGGATTTGAACTGGAGAAAATTCTATCCTGAATTATGCGACAGTATTCCGAAAAAACGCTCGAAAGCAATCAGGGAAATACTCAACATTGATAATATCATCCAGATGGAAAAACAGAAAATCGAAGAAAACTGGCGCAGAACCCCGGAAATCATGGAAATGCTGCAAAACAAAGCCAATGAAAGGAACATTCCGCTTGATTCGATGATGATACTTGACATACAGTGGGTGATAGACCGTGAGATTGAAAACAACGAACTATAATTTGGGAATAAACGAATAAACCTGAAAAACAATTGAACCTATGGTATTCAGCAGCAACGTATTCCTATTGTATTTCATGCCAGTGTTTTTCCTGGTGTATTTCCTGATGCCTAAACGGACGCGGAATTATGTGCTTCTGTTTGCATCGGTTCTGTTCTATGCCTACGGCGCACCCGAATTCGTCATTCAGCTTGTGCTTTCCACCATTGCCAACTTCTTCATTGTGAAGCAGATGTGCAAAACCGAAAAACCAGTCAGGAAGAAACTGCTCTGTGCGCTTTCCATTGTCATCAGCCTCGGACTGTTGCTTTATTACAAATACGGCAATTTCACAATGGAAAACATCAATGCCCTTTTAGGCCTTGCAGGAAGACCCACCTTAACTTGGACAAGAATACTGCTCCCTATCGGTATTTCGTTTTTCTCTTTCCAAAGCGTGACCTATACTTTGGATGTTTATCGCGGCATCAACAAGCCGATGGAAAAACTCAGCGATTTCGTCCTTTACATCATGATGTTCCCACAGCTGATTGCCGGCCCTATCATCCGCTATTGCGATGTGGCCGACCAAATCAGGGAACGCCAGTCGACTTTGGACGACCGCCTGCAAGGTTTCTACCGCTTCGTGATAGGCCTGTGCAAGAAAATACTCATCGCCGATGTCATCGGTGCTGAAGTCGATGCCGTACTGGGGCCTTCAAATTTCGCCTTGCTCAGTGTTGACCAGCTCAACGAAATTGCTTCACGCATCGCCACCCTCGACTCAGGCACGGCATGGATTGTGGCCATTGCCTATACTTTCCAGATTTACTTCGACTTTGCCGGCTATTCCGACATGGCCATTGGCTTGGGTCGCATCATGGGTTTCCGCTTCCCCGAAAACTTCGACAACCCTTACAATTCCGCTTCCATCACCGAGTTTTGGCGCCGCTGGCATATCACTTTAGGCAGTTTCATCAGGAATTACCTCTACATTCCGCTGGGCGGCAACCGCGTGAAACACAAGTCGCGCATGTATTTCAACCTCTGGCTGTGTTTCCTCATTTCGGGCTTGTGGCATGGCGCATCATGGAATTTCATTGTCTGGGGTGCCCTGCATGGCATTTTCATTTGTGCCGACAAACTTTTCCTTACCAAACTGATGCAGAAACTGGGCAGGATTCCTTCCGTTGTCCTCACCTTCCTCACGGTGTGTATCATCTGGGTGTTTTTCCGCGTCGAGCGCATCGATTTTGCCTGGATGTTCATTCAGCGCATGTTTGCCTTCGACTTCGCTCCAATCAGTTTCTCGGCCAACAGCCAGCTGTATGTCACCATGATTGTTGCTGCATTCTTCTCATTCTTCACGCTGTCGAAGTTTGGCCTGAAAATGCAGGAAAAGGTTTATTTCTCAGAATTTTCCAACAAGAAACACATTGTGGCTTGGTGTCTTGCTGCCTTTGCCTTTGTGTTTTGCATTGCTGCACTGAATGCCTCCGACTTCAGCCCGTTCATCTATTTCCGGTTCTAAGGCATAAGTCGTTTTTCGCCACTGGTAGTGCTGATTTAAGCAAAGATTTTTCAAACCGCTGATTACACTGATTTTTAATAAATTACAGATTTATCTGATTGCACGGAAAATTTTTAATGTCCCTTCGACAAACTCAGGAATCGCAGGGAACAGCGCATGAATTGCCACAGATTTTGATGAACACGAATTACCATTAATTGGCCACGAATTTCCATTAATGAATTTGACGGTGATGCATTATCGATTCATTTGCGGCAATTTACGCTGGGAAAGTTGAGCAAACAAAAAGGGCGGCATACCCTTAACTGCCGCCCAAAAACTAACGGTTTAATTGGATTTACTGTAGTTTGAAATTGACAGGCAGGTTATACACCACCCTGACGGCTCTGCCGCACTGACGGCCAGGCGACCATTTCGGCATGGCTTTCACCACGCGCATGGCTTCCTCGTCGCAGCCCGCGCCGATGCCACGGAGCAGCTCGACATTTGAGATGGAACCATCAGGCTCAACAATGAACGAGATGAAAACGCGGCCTTGCGTTCCGGTTTCGCGTGCCAGCTGCGGATACTTGATGTTCTTAGAGATGAACTCCAAAAGCTTCAGTTCGCCGCCCGGAAATTCAGGCATGATTTCCGCAACACGAATCGGAGCGGCTTCAACGATGTCTTCATCTTCGATTTCGATGGGAACATATTCAGGAATCGCCTCATTTTGACCGACAGTGGCTTCGATGTCGAAATCGTCTTCCACATCTTCCCCATCGTCGACGATTTCCATTTGAATGGCAACTTGCGGCCTTTCAATGGGCTTCGGCTTTTCCTGAACGGTGATAGGAATGAAATCATCCACTTCAACAATCTGTCTATTGCCGACAGTGCTGACTTCCTTTTTTTCGTAGTCTTTTGTTTCAAAGACCATCCACGCGACGGCCAGACTGACGATAAGACCGATTTGCGTGAACATCAACCTGCTTTTTTCGAGGTTGGCTTTCTGTGATTTTTTTGTTTCCATAATGCAAAGTTTAGTCATTCCTGCGAAGGCAGGAAAAGGGTTCTCTTACATCCATTACGGAATTTTGGCCTGATTATTGCATGGATTTTGAACTTGCAACGTTGCAACCCAAATTCATGTCAACAAACAATTCTACATTTGCAGTGTTAAACGAAATGAAAGGACAAAAAATGAACAAGAAACTTTACCGTTCGATTGCGAACAAAAAACTCTGCGGCGTTTGCGGAGGCATCGGTGAATACTTCGACCTGGATCCGACTTTAATCCGAATTCTTTGGATTATTTTTGCACTTGTTGGCGGCAGCGGTCTGTTGGCCTACATCATCTGCGCCATCATCATGCCGACACAAAACCAATTGCCGAACCCGTAAGGATTTTCATGAACAAAAACCCATGAACCATAAAAAAACGCCGGACAGCGATTTGTCTGGCATTTTTTGCATGGACGCACTGTGTGCGTCCGAAATATCAACATAATTATTTCTCAACCACTAATTTAGCCATTTTTCCATCGGCCTTCAGGAAATAAATTCCATTTTTCAATGACGAAACGTCGACCTTCCCGTTTGCGATGGTGTGCAGCACTTCGTTTCCAAGAAGATCAAAAACATGGATTTCGGAAGGTTCATCTAAATCAATGTAAATGAAATCGTTGGCAGGATTCGGATAAACGCTTATCGCGTAGCAGGCGTTTTCATTGACATTATTCACATCCAATGTATTGGTGAAGAAACGGTATATTTCGGTTTCATAGTCCACATCGTAATTGCCACCGCTGTACCAAGCATGTTCCCCGTTGATGACCTTCATAAACGATACGCGCGAATCGTTGTCGCCATTCAGGTAACTATACATTTCAAATGTAAGTCCATCGTTTTGCGTATCAGGATATTGCTCGAAAACAGGCGTTTCATCGCAGTTGTTGAAACTGCGCCACCATTCCGTAGTCTGTTCGGCAGGCAAACCGACAACGAAAGGACCATATCCCATGCGTTCGATAGTAGCGTTTTCATAATCGATGGTTGCATCGGCGGTGCCGAAAACTTCAAGCACATTGACATTGGCAGCCGGTGTCAGGTTTTCCATATCCGTTCCGACCAAGCCACTTACCGAAGCGATGCCGTTGATGCGCTCGCCATGCTCGATGGCCATGCGGTGGCACATGAAGCCACCTAACGAAATGCCAGCGAAGAAAATGCTATCAGCATCAATGTTGTAGTTGTTTCCCATTTCATCAATCAATGAATTCAGGAAGCCGGAGTCATCGACGGTGCCGTTCAAGGTGAAATCGTAGCTAATTGGAATCCCATAGACGGTGATACTCACCGTGATAGTGACGCCAGCGGCCCAAGCATTGCCAAAGTCATAGCTGCCGACCAACGGAATTTCAACCGTATAATCCAAAGCTTCGGGATAGACCAGAATCCAGCCTTTTTCTTCGGCAATTTCATAGAAATGGCTTTGGTCGAAAACTGTCTGGCAATCTTGTCCCAAACCATGCAGACAGAACAAAAGCGGCGATGGCGTGCCGGCATTGTATGTGGCAGGCACATATTCAAGATAGCGGCGTTCGATGCCATTCCAGGTTGTGGTTTTGATTTCCTGTGCGTTCAGCATGAGGGCTGTAACCGCAAAAATGATGGATAAAAATAACTTTTTCATAGGACTAAAATTTGCAGGACAAAAATAGACAAAAACCCGAAAAAAGACTATTTTTGCAAGATTAATTTCTGATGTACAGGAAAAACTGAAAAGAATATATTGAATAACAGATATTTATCATGGCGGACAACTATCAAATTCCCTTTTTGCCTTTGTCCTACGACTTGGAGACCAAAGCCGTACTCAAACAGCTTGTCCTGTCGAATAGAAAACTTGCCGAATTGAAAGGCTTGGCCCAAACCATTCCTAACGAAACCATCCTTATCAATACGCTTACATTACAAGAAGCCAAGGACAGCTCGGAAGTGGAGAATATTGTCACCACAAATGACGAATTGTATCGTGCCGACTTAAATCTGAAAGGTATTACAATCAATGCTTCTGCCAAAGAAGTGCTGAATTATCGGCAGGCTTTGCAGATGGGCTTCCAATCGGCAAAAAAAACAAAATTGCTGACACTCAATGATATAAAGCAAATCCAACAGGTTTTGGAAGCCAATAATGCTGGTTTCAGGGCTTTGCCGGGAACAAAACTGAAAAACAACCACGGCGAAGTTGTCTATACCCCGCCCCAAGACAAACGTGAAGTGGAAATGCTGATGGACAACTTGGAAAAATACATCAACGACCCTACTGTTCAAGATGTTGACCCGCTGATAAAAATGGCTGTCATCCATCATCAGTTTGAAAGCATCCATCCGTTTTACGATGGCAACGGAAGGACAGGACGTATCATTTCGATTCTTTATCTGGTTACCAACGGTTTGCTTGATTTGCCCATCTTATATCTAAGCCGTTACATCACGCACAACAAAGGCGAATACTACCGGCTTATTCAGCAAATCCGAGACAAGGAAAAGGAAGGCAACGCCCAAGCGTGGGAAGAATGGGTGCTGTTTCTGCTGAAGGGCGTTGAGGAAACCGCCGATGAAACCATACGCCTGATAAAAGGCATTTCCCTGCTGATGGCCGAATTTAAAGGCAGGTTACGTCCTTTGTTAGGCAAAAACTATAAACACGATTTGCTGAACAACCTGTTTTCTTTTCCTTATACGAAAATAGAATTCGTGATGGAAGTGATGGGCGTACAGCGCAAGACCGCTTCAATCTATTTGGATATGATTGTGAAAGAAGGCTTGCTCGAAAAAATCAAGATAGGAAGAAGCAACTATTATATGAATGACAAACTGATAGATTTGTTCATCAACTATCGGGAAAAAATCGAAGACATTGACGAACGCATTGAATCGGTAAATGAATGAAACCAACACCATATTAACATGTGATATGTACCCAAAAACGCCATTTCGGGTACATATTGATAATGATATGTACCCAAAAACGCCATTTCGGGTACATATTGATAATGACATGTACCCAAAAACGCCATTTCGGGTACATGTTTTTTGAAAAACAACAATTAGAAAAACAGCAAACGAAATATGGACGGATATTCCCAAACACCTTTGAAAGAACGCCTTGAGGCTCTCCGAAGCCTGATTCCCGAAGCCTTTGCCGAAGGCAAGATTGACTGGGAAAAGCTGAAAGCCGCATTGGGCGAGGAAGTGAATTTCAGCAACGAGCGTTACGTGCTCAACTGGGCGGGCAAAAGCGACGCCTTCCGCATCATGCAGCAGCCAAGCACGGCCACCCTCGTGCCTTGCAAGGAGGAATCCGTCGATTTCGACAACACCGAAAACATTTTCATCGAGGGCGAAAATATGGAAGTGCTCAAGGTGTTGCAGAAAAGCTATTTCGGCAAGGTGAAGATGATTTACATCGACCCGCCGTACAACACCGGGAACGACTCGTTCATCTATCCCGACAAGTTTTCCGAGACCAAGGAGGAATACCAGAAGCGCGTGGGCGACAAGGATGCCGAAGGCTACATGATGCGCGACGGCATGTTCCAGAAAAACAGCCGCGAAAACGGACAATACCACAGCAACTGGCTCAACATGATGATGCCGCGCCTCTACTTGGCCAAATCGCTGCTCCGCGACGACGGCGTGATTTTAATAAACATGGATGAGCATGAGATAACGAATCTTCAATATCTCATGAATGAAATTTTTGGAGAAGAAAATGATTTGGGAACTATTGTGTGGGACAAAAGAAATCCCAAAGGTGATGCAACAGGAATTGCATATCAACATGAATATATTGTAGTGTTTGCAAAAGATTCTGTAACTTTAAAAAGCACTAATGATATAATCCGTCCAAAGAAAAATGCCGAGAAAATTTTAGCTAAAGCAGCTTTCCTATTTCAAAAGTATAATGGGGAAAATCTTGATTCTATCAACAATGAATTCCAATTATGGATAAGAGAACAAAAAGATTTTAGTGGTGGCGAATCTGCATACAATCAAATTGATTCTGAAGGTAATGTGTTTCGTGAAGTTTCAATGGCTTGGCCAAACAAAAAGCAAGCTCCTGATGAATATTTTATACCTTTAAAGCATCCTATAACACACAAAGATTGCCCTGTTCCTTCAAGAGGTTGGAGAAATCCTCCAAAAACAATGAAAGAATTACTCTCTAAAGGTTTGATTATCTTTGGAAAAGATGAAAAAACTCAACCTACTCGCAAATATACTTTGAAAGATAATATGTTTGAAAACATTCCTTCGTTATTATATTATGGAGGGAGTGATATTGACCTACTTGATGATTTACAAATACCTTTTGAAACTCCAAAAGTTACTTTGATTGTAAAAGAACATATTCAATCTTTTTCTAATAAAGACTCTATCATTCTCGATTTCTTCGCCGGCAGCGGCACCACGGCCCACGCCGTCATGCAGCTGAACAAGGAAGACGGCGGACACCGCAAGTTCATCTGTGTGCAGCTGCCAGAGCGGTGCGACGAGAAAAGCGAGGCCTACAAAGCGGGCTACGGCACCATTGCGGAAATCTCGAAGGAACGCATCCGACGGGCTTCTGCCAAAATAAAAACAGAAGTGTTAGCCGCACAAGCGGAACAACAACAAAAATTGCAGTTTGAGGAAGAAAATGCCCTACAAATGCCCGATTTGGGTTTCAAGGTCTTTAAATTGCAAGACAGCAACTTCAAGCAGTGGCGCAACATACCCGGAGCCAACAAAGAGGAATGGAAGCAGCAAATCATCGACTTCATCAATCCCGTTGCCGAAAACGCCACGGTCGAAAACATGATGTACGAACTGCTGCTCAAAAGCGGCAAAAGTCTCAACAGCAAGATTGAACACGCCGACAACTGCTACTGCATCAACGGCGGCGAGTTGGCGCTGCTGCTCGAATCGGTCAGCCAGGCGACGGTCGATGCGGTTTTGTCAAGACATCCGCAGAAAGTCATCGCCTTAGACAAGCTCTTCGAGGGCAACGACCAACTGAAAACCAACACCGCCCTGCAAATGCGCGATGCGGGCGTGGAGTTTAAGACGATATAAAGGAAGGAGGAAAAAGTTATGAATATTATAGATTTCAAAGTATTGTTGGAGTTAGAAAAAAGTGTCAATATTTCTAATATAGGACAATTATCGGATAGTCAACTTGCCATTGCTAAGCAAGTAGAAGGTTTTGGCGTTGATGATATTTATTTTTCCACTGATGAATCAAAAAGTTATCCAGCAGTATTTCTGAAAAAAGTCGTTATTTTTGACAAATCTACACTAAAGGATATTTCTTCAACACAACATAAATTATGGAATTTCCAGAAGGTTTTGTTTCTTTATGTATACAATGACACGGAAATTCGTATTTACAATTGTATTGCCAAACCTTTTGTTGAAACGGAAAACACTGATTATGAAAAAGAGTTGGAGAAACTGGAATTATTTCGAGCTGATGCTTCAGATGAAAAAGCAATAGCTCGTTTGGTTTCGGTCTTTTCTTCTATTGCCATTGATACAGGAATGATTTGGACAATGGCAGAAGCTGTGGAAATTAGAAATAAGATTAAAATTCAGAAGAGAGTTGACAAATATCTGGTTGATAGTTTGAAACGAGCGACAGATGATTTAAAGAATTTAGGCCTCACGGATGTCGTTATCATCCATAAAATCATCTTGCGGTCATTATTTTTGTTGTATCTTGAAGACAGAGGCGCAACAAGTTTAGATTTCTATAATTCAATACAATCCGGGGCAAAAGGTTATTTTTCTATTCTTGAAGATGTTGATGCTACATACAAATTATATGCTGTATTAGAAGATAAGTTTAATGGTAATGTCTTCTCTGTTTTAAATAATGAGAAAGAACAAGTGACGGATGAACATCTGAAGATTATTAGAAAATGCTTCATAAACGGATATGAAAACAATGGTCAAACTGAATTGTTTGAAGATTGGCGGTTATTTGACTTCAAGATAATTCGGATAGAATTATTGAGTGAGATATACGAACGCTTTTTGGAAGAATCCAATCCGAAAGGCAAAAAAGGTGCAGGTGCTTTTTATACACCAACATCTTTGGTTGAGTTAATGTTGGATGAAGTCCTTCCCGTTGGCCAGCAATATACAAACTATAATGTAAAAATACTCGACCCTGCTTGTGGTTCGGGAATATTTCTTGTGGAAAGTTACAAACGGCTGCTAAAACGTTATGAAAACGCCTATCATAGGAGACCATCTGGCTTCGAAGAATTAAAGAAAATTCTTCTTGATAATATTTATGGAATTGAACAGAACGATCAAGCAATCATTGTTGCTGCTTTTAGCTTGTACTTAGCTTTAGTAGACAATTTGGATCCTAAAACACTATGGATTTCAACAAAGCTTCCTTGCTTGGTCAATGATCCTGAACGCATTAGCGAAGAAAAAATCGGTAAAAATTTGTTTTGCAGGGATACTATTAAGGACAATGACGACATAGAAAGCATTTCTTTTGATTTGGTCATAGGCAATCCTCCATTTGGGACAGAAAACAAATCCAATGGGGTTGTGTTATCAGATTCAATTCGAACTTATTGCATAAACTATGGATTTGCTAAAGAAATGGTTCTTCCTTTTTTGCACAAAGCGATCAAATTCTCTCCTAAAGGGAAAATCTCCATGATTTTCAATACCAAACTTCTAACAAATACTAGTAGTACATACCAAAACTTTAGGAAGTGGTTGTTTAATGATTGCTACGTGGAGAAGGTTTATAATTTTTCAATCTTAAGAAATGCGCCTAAGGATTTTGGAGGCCAATTGTTTGGTTCAGCCATTGGACCTATCTGTATTGCATTCTACCAAAAAGAAAAACCAGAAAATGGATCAGATAGAATTGTTTATTATGCTCCTAAAACATATATCAAGTCCAACGTGCTTGAAGGTGTAGTGATTGACAGCACCGATGTCAAGTACTTGCCAAGGGAAGAATGCCAAAAACCCGACACAAAAATTTGGAAAATTGCAATGTGGGGTAATGATAGGGATTACTCTTTTTTGAAATATATTTCTAATGAGCATATAGATTTTTGCGAATTTTTGAAAAAAAATAAATTCATTTATAATGTAGGATTGGAAACAAGTTCACCTGCAAACATCGTTAATAATGAATTATTAGATTTACCAATACACACGCCTAATAATATTGATATTTATACCACAGATGAACCATCTCAAAAAGTCACGACAAATAAATTCAGAAGATTAGGTGGCATAGGGGTTTATTGTAAAAATCATGTTATCATGAATGAACGGGCGCTGGGCAAGTTTAATGATACAATGCAAATAGTATCTTCCTACATTGACTATAGAAGCGCCTATGTTAAAGGAATCGTTGGAATAGCATCATTAAACGATAATGATGATATGCTTAAAATCTTCACCTTATTTTTGAATTCTTCGTTTGTAAAGTATTATGCATTTCTAACAACTTCAAGTTGGGGATTGGAAAGACCTGATGTCAAACATAAAGAGCTATTTCATGTTAGTTTCTTGTTTGATCAACTGAATAATGACGATAGGATTTATTTATTGAATTGTTTTGATGAAATCGTTTCGACAAAAATGAAGTGGCAAGATATTACTCCAACAAGGCAAAAAGTTGATGCTTTTATTTATAATAAACTTGGGACAGACTATACTATACTTATAAGAGATTCTTTTTTAAGTATAGATTTATTTCAAAAACAAGAAAAATCTGTCGCATTGTTGCCAATTCTAAGTTGTCACGATTATGTTGAACAAATTTGTTCAGAAATAAATACATTCCTTGAAGGGCAGGGACTTTTTGCTAATGGAATAATTCTCCCAATAAAACGTGATTTACCACTTGTTGTAGTCAAGATTTCATTTAGTAATGAAAGACATAGAATACAGCAATCCGATTTGAATATTGATAATGAGTTGAAAGACATAAATAAGCATCTATGGAAGCAAAAAGGCGGAAGCATATTTTTTAGGAAAAAGCTAAATTATTATGACGGCGACAATATTTATATAATTCGACCTAATCAACGGCGTTTTTGGACACAATCTATGGCAATGCAAGACGCATCAGATCTCATTATTGAAATATTGAATCATAAGGAGGGATGATATGAGTTTAACCGTTTCTGTCATTGATGCTTTCAAAAAATCTTTTGAAAAAAGATGTGTGTCACTATTGGTCTCAGCATACCATACCTCGATCACAAATCATGAATATAAAGCTGATTGGATGGAGAATGATTTTACAAGTCTGTTGGATAAGCATATTGACAAAGATCCGAATCGCAAAAAATGGAAAATTAATTGCCATATTGAGCATCATTTACATACAGATAAAACCAATAATAGAAAAGGGTATGCAAACAAAGAAAGCAGAATAGATATGCGACTCTCAACTTTCTCTTCTACTGACGAATGTCTATTTTATGTTGAAGCTAAAAGATTGAAAGAAAAAGATAATGGTTTGCTTAGTAGATATGTTGATACTGGAATAGATAATTATTTGACGAAGAAATATCCTTATGGTATTCTGGTGGGATATCTGATAAAAGGAGATGTTGATGCAACCATAGGGAATATAAATACGATACTAAAAAAGAAAAATCGAATTAATGAAGTTTTGAGCAGAAAGATACATCCTATTCATGATCAGTATTTTGAATCACAACATCTTAATTATCAAGTAATTAGTCATTTTATTTTTGATTATACAATATGAAACTCCAGTTCTCACCCAACCTATCCTACCAGCAGGAAGCCGTGCAGTCGGTGACAGGACTTTTCGAAGGCCAGCTGCGTGGCGAGTCGAATGTCATTTACAGCCTGAATGAAGATGGAACATTCAACTTCATCAATGGCGTTGGCAACAAGATGAGCCTGTCGGAAGAACAGGTTTTGGAGAATCTGAGAAAAGTGCAGGGAATCAACGGAATTGCGCCATCCGACCATTTGGAAGGAATGCACTTTTCGGTGGAAATGGAAACTGGCACGGGGAAAACCTACGTCTATCTGCGTACCATCTACGAACTCAATAGGAAATATGGTTTCAAGAAATTCGTAATCGTTGTGCCATCGGTGCCTATCCGCGAAGGCGTTCTGAAGAACCTGCAAATCACACAAGAGCATTTTCAAAACCTCTATGACAACATTCCCGTAAGATATTATGTCTATGACCGAAACAAGATTTCCCAGTTAAGAGGTTTTGCCACAGGCGATAACATTGAGATTCTGGTCATCAATATCGACTCTTTTGCCAAAGATGAAAATGTCATCAACAAGCCCAACGACCGTTTAAGTGGTCAGGAACCCATCAAGTTCATTCAGTCTGTCAATCCGATTGTGATCGTGGATGAGCCTCAGAACATGGAAACCGAAAAGCGTGTAGCAGCCATTGCCAACCTGAATCCGCTTTGCACCTTGCGTTATTCCGCCACGCACCGCAACCTCTACAACCTGATTTATTCGCTCAATCCTGTCAAGGCTTACGATTTGGGCTTGGTGAAACAGATTGAAGTGGATTCCGTTTTGGAGGAAAAATCGCTCAACGGCGCGTTTGTGGAATTGGTTTCCATTACGGCGACGAAAACGAAAATCACCGCCAAAATCACCATCGACTGCAACGAAAAGGAAGGTGTGAAACGCAAGACCGTCAGCGTCAAGGCGGGCGACGACTTATATCAGAAATCCAATGAGCGCGAAATCTACCGCAACGGCTATATCGTGGAAGAAATCGATGCCGCCAACGAATGTGTCTCATTTTCAAATAATGACATTCTCTATCAAGGCGAGAAACGCGACGATTTGAACGATGAGGTTATGAAATTCCAAATCAGGAGAACGGTCGAGGAACATCTGAAAAAGGAATTGCGACTGAACAAGTTGGGAATCAAAGTGCTGTCGCTGTTTTTCATCGACCGTGTGGCGAATTACCGTTCCTACAACGAAGACGGAAGCGAAGTGAAAGGTAAACTCGCCGTTTGGTTTGAAGAGATCTATAACGAACTGTTCCTCAATCCAAAATACCAATCTCTGAATGCATATTCTTTGGAGAAAATCCATAACGGGTACTTTTCACAGGACAAGAAAGGCCGTCTCAAAGACACTACAGGTGAAACCCAAGCCGATGATGACACTTACAGCCTGATTATGAAGGATAAGGAAACACTTTTGGACATGGAAAATCCATTGCGTTTCATTTTCTCCCATACGGCTTTGCGCGAAGGCTGGGACAATCCCAACGTATTTCAAATCTGCACCTTAAACGAAACCAAGTCCGAAATCAAGAAAAGGCAGGAAATCGGGCGCGGCTTGCGTCTGCCTGTCAACCAGTCGGGCGAAAGGATTTACGACAAGAACATCAACCGTTTGACTGTCATAGCCAATGAGTCTTACAACGATTTTGCAAAAGCCCTTCAAACGGAAATTGCTGCCGATTGTGGCGTTGATTTCTCGAATCGTATCAAACCGAAACGCGACCGTGTAGCCGTGAAATACAGAAAAGGCTTCGAAGCCGACCCGCGTTTCTTGGAAATCTGGGAAAAACTGAAAGGCAAAACGACTTATCGGGTCAATTACGACACCGAGGAATTAATCTGTCAAGCGGCAAAAGCCGTTAAGGAAATGCCAGTGATTGAAGCACCTACAGTACGCTCAACCAAAATGAAAATCGGCATTACCGCTACAGGAATCGAAGGCAGCTATGCCAGCGATGTGGTGGCAAAATACACCTTGAGTTACGACATTCCCGATGTCTTGAATTACATTCAGAACAGGACTGAATTAACCCGCAGTACCATTTGCAGAATCCTTCAGGAATCAGGACGCTTCGATGATTTGGCAGTCAACCCACAACTATTCATGGATTTGTCGGTGGCGGCCATCCAGAAAATGCTTTACGCGATGATGATTGACGGCATTAAGTATCAACGCATTGGAAATGAATCCTACGAAATGAGGCTGTTTGAGGCTCAGGAATTGGAAATCTACCTGAACAGCAACACTTTCAAGGTAACTGATTCCGACAAGACCATTTACGAGGATTTTGTCCCATTGGATTCATCGGTTGAAAACCAGTTTGCCAAGGACTGCGAATCAAGCGAGCAAGTGAAATTCTACTTCAAGTTGCCCGATTGGTTCAAAATCCCAACTCCAATTGGGAATTACAATCCCGACTGGGCGGTTGTCTTTGAAGACGACAAACGCATTTATTTCGTAGCCGAAACCAAAGATACGAATACCCCAACCGTCGATTTATCCAAACTACGTGAAAGCGAGCAGCAAAAGATAAAATGCGGCAAAGCTCACTTTAAGGAATTTGAGGATTTGGAATACAAAGTGGTGAAGGCTGTGAGCGAATTAAAAGGTTAATCCTCATCATCCTGCGGCAAATTCTCAAAAAAATGCTCCTTTTCCAGTTCAGCCAGCACCATTTTGATTTCGCCGTAACTGAAATCATCGCCGAGAACATCTTTAGCCACACCCAATGACTTGTCGCCCGTTGATTCGAAATAATCGACGATTTCGTCGTATTTTTCCTGGTCAACGAAATCAGTGGCCTTATATTCGCCGTCTTTGATGAAGTGTGCGACATGACCTTCGATGGTTGTCAGGGCAAAGCCGCGTTCCTTGGCGATTTCTTCCAAAGTCAAGCCTTGCTCAAGCAATTGCCGCGTCAGTTCGTAAGTGTTTGGCTTGGGTTCCTTTTTAGGCTCTTCTGGTTCAGGTTCATGCTTTCCAATGGATTGAAAACCTGAATATTTCAACACAATATCAATGATTTCCGCGCCATACAGTTTCACGCGCTTCGGTCCCATGCCTTCAATCTGCTTCAGTTCATGCAAGGTGACGGGCTTCGCCTGAGCGATGGCTTTCAGTGTCCGGATTGGTGCGACATTGGAAGCAGGGATGTCGTTTTCATCAGCGTATGCTTCGCGCCATGCCGTAAGGGCCTTATACAAAGAACTCTTGCCCATGACATCGTCCACAATGTTGACTTTTTCCGCTGCTTTCTTCTCAGCATCAATTGCTTTCTTCAATTTTGTTTCCTGATAAGCCTTCACGCTGAAACCATCCTTGCAAGCCTCCAAGCAACTGTCTTTCACAAAAAGGTCTTCTTTCAGTTGTCCCAAAGCTTCCATAATCTGCTCATTCACAGCTTTGTTATCGGTCTTGAAAGGCAACTCCAAAAGGCCTTTTGCAATGGCTTTCAAATGCTCGCTGAAATAAACGACACCTTTTTTCAAACGATCCTGCAAAACTGAATTTTGCTCGCATGAAGGAATTTCCGCGTGCAATTTTCTGATTTGTGCCTCGAATTTGAGCGAAACCTCACACAATTCCTCGTGAATTTGCGTCCTGCGGTGCGACAAATCCTGAATCATTTTGCTTTCAAAAAGGGTGTCGTTGGTAATGATGACTTTATTCAGTTTGCCAAAATCCTGATACAAGCCCATGAAATCAATCAAATCGAGCATACACGACAACTCGTATTCGTGGCGCAGACCATCGACTTTTTCCTGTGTCGGCTCCAATTCGGGCATTTTGTTCACGAAATTGTCGACGGAATAATCGCTGACCAAAGCATTGGAATAAATCCTGGTTTTCAAGACGAGACCTTCCAACGAAGTGCAACGGCTCAGGGCAACGTAAACCTGACCATGGGCAAAGGCCTGACCGGCATCCACAATGAGTTTGTCGAAAGTCAAGCCTTGGCTCTTGTGAATCGTGATCGCCCAAGCCAAACGCAAAGGAATCTGCTCGAAACTGCCGATTTCCTTTTCCTCGATTTCGTTGTTTTCGGGATTGATGCTGTACTCGAAATTCTGCCATTTCACGCGCGAAACCGTGATGTGCTCCGAACCGCTTTTCACGCAAAGCGTCTTTTCTTTTTCGTCGTAACTGACTAAGATTCCGATTTTTCCGTTGAAATAAGCCTTTTCAGGATTCGGGTCGTTTTTCACGAACATCACCTGCGCCCCGATTTTCAGTTCCAAATCTTCTTTGGTTGGATAGGTGTTTTCGGGAAATTGCCCTTTCACTTCCGCCGTGAAATGCAAGGTTTTCTCTTTCAGCGCCGCTAGTTTTGTATCGTTGATTTCATCGGCCTGATAATTGTGTGTGGTCAAAGTGATGTAGCCTTCATCGTCCTTTGGATTGAAATTCGGCTTGAAACGCGCGTTCAAGACATTCAAGCAATCGGCATCCAATTTATTGTTTCTCACTTTGTTAAGAATCGAAATGAAATCCATGTCGTGCTGACGGTAGATGTGTTCCAGTTCCACGCAAATGTAAGAGGTCTTTTGCAGAACATGGCTGCCGAAAAAATACACCGTATTATAATAAGGTGCAAGGATTTCCCATTCATCCTGTTTGGCCACAGGCGCCAGCTGATGCACATCGCCAATCATGAGCAGCTGCACGCCGCCGAATGGCTTTTGCGAATGGCGTGCACGGCGCAAAACCGAATCGATGGCATCCAGAACATCGGCACGCACCATGCTGATTTCGTCGATGACCAGCAGTTCCAGGCTACGCATCAATTTGAGTTTGTTTTTCCTAATCTTCTGAAATTGTGCTGCCAGCGATTTCGGATTGGCAAGATTGTCATTTTGCACGTCTTCAGGAAGTTGCGGACCGAAAGGCAACTGGAAAAACGAATGAATGGTCTGTCCGCCCGCATTGATGGCGGCAACACCCGTCGGAGCCACGACGACCATGCGCTTGGCTTTCTTCAATTGAAGATTGTGCAAAAAAGTCGTCTTGCCCGTGCCCGCCTTTCCCGTGAGGAAAATGTGCGAATCGGTGTATTGGACTAATTCTTCAACAAAGTCAAGTTTCTTGTTTACAAAGGTTTGCGATGCCATGGATTGTGCCGTTTTGGAGATGCTAAAGTAATTCATTTTGTCGGGATTTTGGGATTATTGATGATGATTTTTTTGCCAGCCCTGCATTGCGCTGTACTGATATGGGGTGAAATGAAATTCGACCTCTTCAAGGTCATGGAAAGTCATGTTTTCATCGAATTGTCCGAGATAAAAGCCATTTTGCATTGTATGCCATATATTTTTCAAGTTTTCTGTATTGATATTCAAAAAGTTTGTATTTTTGCTTCGGTTTCGCTCCCATTAGGCGGCGACTAAAGACAACCGATTAATGCGTAGGTTAAGAATAGCACTAACCTATCTTAATTCACCGAAACCTATTATATTACTTTCCATCCGGTCAGCAACCAATTCACACTTTCTCCTTTCCAATTAAGCGACAATACCGCTTCATACCTTTCAAGGCGGAAATGGACACATTGTTTTGAAGGCACAGTTTTATATATTTCTCCATACAAGAGTACCGACATCAGTTTTTCGGCTATATAAATTCCTGTTTCAGGATACTTTTTGGGGTCTTGTTCATGTTCATTGTCGCGTTTTGCTATGATATGCGAAATGCCAAATCCTTTTTTATATCCATTTTTAGGGTTTCCAGGCGCACCATATACCAGTTTTACAGGTCCAAGAGGACAATAGAAGGCGTTTTCAATATCAATTTTGTTATTAATGACTTGCCTTAAAGCGAATAACGCTTTTTGTAATTCGATTTCCTTATCCATTTTTCCATTTATTAATGCTGTTATTATTTGCTATTTTTTAGAAGTTTTGTGACATTCAAAGTCAAAAAAACTTGTTTCTTCACCGCAAAAGTGCAAACTATGTCAAAACTAAGCCGTTGATTAAACGTTTGTAGTCGACTGTAAGCGTTTGTTGTCGTTTGTTGTCGGATATATTATTGTAAATCAAATTAATGTATATTTATCGGTGATTTGCGTTGAGGGAAAACTATTTTCATGGAATTTCCATATTTTTGTGCCCTAAACCATCGGACGGGAAATGGCGACTGCCAAGCCCTTTATAACTCCGATGGTTTTTGTTTTGCAGTATGTAGAGACGCACGGCCGTGCGTCTTTACGTTCCAAAAGTTATTCGTTAAACTTCGCATATTACATTTAGTATTAATTACGGTTGTAGTTTTCTATTGCTTCATAAAGCAATCTTGTTCCCATTTCATGGGATTATTATTAATGTAGTCTCTAATCTTCAAATATTCATCTGTATTACGAATAATATGGTCATGATAATTTGGATGCCATAATGGATTTCGGCGATTGAATTTTTGCAAAATCGAACCATCATAATGGTTGCCGTTTTCTATTCAATCATCAATTTTTCGAACAGTAGCAGATTTGAATCCAGCAATGAATGAGGATATGGATTGTGGTTCGCGAAACAATCTAAACTCCTTTTGTTCAACAAATTGCGGAATCGTAGTATTAAAATTCACAATCTGGTGGAGCGTTGAGACGCACGGCCGTGCGTCTCAACATGCCAAAAATCGAGAGAAAGAAATTTCACTGAAAATAAGTCAAAAGCAACTTCTTAAGTAAGCAGTCAAATCTAAAATGCAATATGAATTGGTTATCGGTTTTTCAGTTGTCGGTTATTTCAAAAGTTCAAAATTGTTCAAAAAGTCTAAATATCTAATGGTCCAATTGTCTAAATGTCCAATTGTCTAAGAGTCCAAATGTCCAAAATGTTTAAGGGTCCAAATGCCTAAGCGTCCAAATCCCCCATAACCGTAGATTCAGGATGCAAACTAATTTTGCACAACTTCTTAATTTGATGATTTACATCAGCTTCTGATAGAATTGCCACCACTTGTCGGGCAGTTCGTTGCGCATGGCCTGGTCGTAGTCTTCCTTCGAGCATGGAATGAAATGATGCCGCTCGAAGCGATTGTCGTCGGCTTTCATAAATGACATGTCCATCCACCATTTGCCGGAAATCTTGTGGCAAAGGAAAATCAGGTTTTCCTGACCTTCGCCGATTTGCACATTATAGCGGACGAAATCGGTGCTTTCCAAAGTCGGGATGTCGTCCTGACGGCTTGAGAAACCTTCGATGAAATACCATATCATTTCGGCTATCAGGTTGGCCGTGCGCGAGTTGATGTCGTAATGCGGATTGTATTCAAAGAAACCGATTGACGACAGCTTGAAGCTCAAGCCGGCATAGCGTGTCATGCGGCAGGCCTCTTCGCCATTGAAACCGTTCGGCGAAGCGTTTTTCACGCCTGGCGCATCGGCGGCACGGATGGCTCCCATATCGATGCTGAGAATGTTGGCGTTGCGGATGAGCGGCTCCGTCAGCTCTATGTTTTGCTTCAGATTTCCTAAGCGGTAGGTGTCGAAAAGCAATTGTTTCATCAGTTCAATGCTTTCATTGTCAACATAATACGACTGATAGCCAATGTTGGTGAAATTGAAAAGGAAATTGGGCTGATGCAAAATGATATGACTCAGATAGGAATGTGAATTCAGCTGTTCGTTGTCGTTGCCGATGTCGAAAAGCGGGTCGATGGCGGCAATGTTCACCAATCTTCCCGTTGGTTCATAAACCTGATACATGGGGTAGGTCATATCTTGCGAAGCACCTATGACAATTGGCACGATATGATGCTTCATCAATTCGGTAAGCACCTGATTGACGGCATAATAAGTATCACTGATTTCGTTTCCCGTCCTGATGTCGCCCAAATCGACGATTTTCAAATCTTCCCAATGGTTGAAAAGTTGATATAATGCCTTTCTGATATAGTCGATACCATCGGCGCAGCCGCGATTATCGACGGCACCGCGTTCTTCCTTGATGCCGAGCAGGGCCAACTGCACGTTTTCCAAGTCTGGGAAATTGTCCTCCGTCCGATAAATGTTGATGGTTTGACCCAAAGTGTTTTTGCCTGGCCGTGTCGTTTCGGTGAAGCATTTTTCCGAAACAGGTTCAAGGAACATGCTGATTTCCATGTGATTTTATGTATTATTAAATTAGAAAACTATAGAAATTAGGATTTCGAGACTGCTTGGTTTCGAGACTGCGGGAACATGAGATTTCATTGTCTCGTGACCGCGTGTTTCCGCATTTCTGCATCCAAATTGTATAATTGCTCATCTTCAATCCTGTTATTGGACTGCAAAGATAATACGAAATCGGGAAAAGCCAACAATTTGTTCGACCAATGATTGAAAAACGAAGCAATTCTCAGCCTGCGACATTCGCAAAATTTTTCTTTTCCGTCTTGCAAGATTATGTATTTTTGTTTTCTGTAAATCATGCCTATGGGCAAAATTTTTTGGACTATTAAAATAACATTTAAATAATTGAATTACAATGAAGAAACATTTTTTATTTTTGCTTGTGGCAGCCTTGGGCCTTGCTGCTTGCACCGAAAAAAAGACCGATTTTCAGGTTACGGTCAATTTGAAAAACAGCAATGACCAGATGGTCTATCTGCAAAAGTATGTCGACAATGCGCCTGTTGTCATCGATTCGGCCATCATTCAGGAGGAAAACGCTGTGCTGAACGCTCCAATTGGCGACGTGCAGACGCTTTATGCACTGAAAGTGAAAGACATGCGTGGCTCTATGCCTTTCTTTGCCGATAACAAAGATGTGACTTTTGTCGGCGATATGCAGAATCCGCGCGATGTGGAAATCTATGCCTCCGAAACCCAAACGGCACTCGATGCCTACCGCAAGGAATTTAATGGCTTCTATGAAAAAATGGAAGAACTTTATGCCCAGATGGATGAAGCCTACGCCAAGCAGGATTCCGTCATGATGGATTCGCTCAACAAGGTCGGCGATGCCATCATGGACGAGCAGAGCAATTTCAGGAACAACTACATCAAGGAACACGCCGACAGCTTCCTCGCCCATTACATCCTCGATGAAGTGAAACAGGACTACTCACTCGACGAACTGAAGGAACTGGAAGCCAACTTCACCACGACCTCCATTTATCTCGACGACTTGAACAGCTACATTGCCAAGCAGGAAACCCTTGAAGTGGGTCATCCATGCATCGATTTTACACTCCAAACCGTTGACGGCGAAAATGTTACGCTTTCCGAAAAAGTCGCCCAAAACAAGGTCACGATGATTGATTTCTGGGCTTCGTGGTGCGGTCCTTGCCGCAAGGAAAACCCTGTTGTGAAGGCTGCTTACGAGAAATATCACGAAATGGGTTTCGATGTCATCGGCATTTCCGTTGACCAAGACGAAGCTGCATGGCAGAAAGCCGTCGAAGCCGATGCACTGCCTTACACACAGGTGCGCGACACCGACAACAGCGTCAGCGAATCCTATCTGATTTATTACATCCCTTCCAATTTCCTCATCGACCAAAACGGCAACTTCATCGCCAAAGGTCTGAGAGGCGAAGAACTGGAAGCCAAACTTGCTGAAATCTTTGCCTTATGAGAAAAATAGCCTTATTATTTGCTGCCACGGCACTTGCGTTTGCCGCCTGCAACCATCAGCCCGAAACACCGACTTTCAGCATTGCCGTTGACATTGCCAATGCCGATGGTCAGACCCTTTACCTGCAAAAAGACGGACAAGTTTTGGATTCGGCCGTCATTGAAAACTGGAAAGCCAATTTCCAGACTCCCGTTTGCGACGACAACGAAATGTTCAGCATCATGCTGAAAGATTGGCGCAGACCATTCTCGTTCTTCACTGACAATCAAAATGTAAGCCTTGAAGGCGATGCACAGAATCCGAATGCCATCATGGTGAAAGGTTCCCCATCGCAAGACCGTTTGAATGCTTTCAATGACGGGTTCAATGCTTTGGATGCCAAATTGGATTCCATCAGCCAACTCATCAACGATGCCAAAAAAGCTGGCGACGAGGCTTTGGCGGAAGAACTGAAACTGAAATACGACGATGCCGAAGTCATCGAGAAAATGTATTGCTTCGACTATGTCTGGGAAAATCCGACCGACATCACGGCACATTATGTGCTTTACCGCTACAAATGGGCTTTTGGTCCGTGCGAAATGCGCACCATGATTGACAACATCCATGCTGCCGACAGCACCCTCACCTCTTCGAACCTTGATATGGCGACGGAATACGTCGAAAAGATTGAGCGCGTACAAGCCGGTCAGCCTATCATCGATTTCACCCAAAACGATGCCGAAGGCAATCCGATAACCTTGTCGCAACTTGCCGAAGGCAAACTCCTGCTGGTCGACTTCTGGGCTTCGTGGTGCCCCGACTGCCGCAAAGAAAACCCAAATGTGGTGGCCGCTTACAACACATTCCACGAACAAGGTTTTGACGTGCTTGGCGTTTCGTTCGACACCGATAGGGAAAAATGGCTTGCCGCCATCGAAAAGGACGGCCTGACTTGGACGCATGTCTCCGATCTGCAAGGCTGGAATAATGCCGCCGGTGCCCTTTACGCCATCTCCTTCATTCCGCAAAACGCCCTCATAAAAGACGGCATGATCGTCGCCCGCAACCTCGAAGGCGAGGAACTGATGGCAGAGATTGAAAGACAATTGAAATAATTGATTTCCAGAGTCTGTTTTGATTTTATCAGCTTCTCACTAAAAATCATCAGATGGTAGTTTTTTTTATTTTTGCAGTCCTATGAAACGTATCCTATCTATCATCAGTCTTGTCTTGCTTAGCCTGAATGCCTTGGCTCAAAATGAAAAAGTCACTTTCTCACATGCGGGCGGCTTTTACGAAGATTCGTTTTCGCTTGTGTTGAGCAACACTAATCCTCAAAACGCCATCCGTTTCACGACCAACGGAAACTGTCCTACAGCGCAGTCGCAACTTTATACGGAGCCGCTTCAGATGGATGATAAACTGTATTCGAAATCAGATATTTTCACGATACAAACCGCACCTGAGCATTTGTTCTATTTGCCCGACACTGTTCTGCATGCCATTGTGATTCGTGCAGCGGTTTTTGATGAAAACGGCGAATGTGTCAGCGATGTCGTGACAAACACTTATATGATTAATAGTTTGGGCTGTTTCAATAACGGCTTGGCCGCCATATCAATTTGCGCAGATTCACTTTCCCTATTCGATAACGAAACAGGCATTTTTGTTCCTGGCGTTAATTGGAATCCTTCGGATCCAGAATTAACAGGAAACTACTACCAAACAGGCATTTTGTGGGAACGTTTAATAAATTTTGAGTTTTATGAGCCAAATGACAACAGCGGTATTAATCAATTATGCGGTCTACGTACACATGGCAACCGTGCTCGGCGTTATCCACAAAAGGCAATGAAAATTTATGCTCGGGAAGAGTATGGCAAAAAGCGTTTCAAACACCAGTTTTTTGAGGGCTGCCCTTGCAACAGCTTCAAGCATCTTGTCATCAAATCCTTTTCGACACTTTATCCGAATACCGGCATTCAAGACTATATCTGCGGCCAGACGGCCTTGGACATGGGCTTGGAATCGGGGCAATCCCGACCCGTTGTGCTTTTCCTCAATGGCGAATATTGGGGCATCTATTTCTTGCAGGAAAAAATGGACGAACGTTATTTGGAAGACCATTTCAATATTGACATCGAGCATTGCGATATTGTCGCGAACTGGAAAGGCCTTTCCGAACATGGTGATTCCATTAATGAACTTGGCAATAACATAGAATTTGCAGCTTTGATGAATTGGCTTGAAACGGCGGACCTTTCACAAGAGCAGAACTTTCAGCACCTATGCTCACTTATCGACATTGACAACTTCATGGATTACATCATCTTTGAGACATTCGTCGCCAACTACGATTGGCCATCTAATAACATGCGTTGCTGGAAGTTGGATGGAGGGCGATGGCGTTGGATATTCTTTGATGGCGATGCCGCTTTCAATAACTATGGAATCGATTCGTTTGGCAATCCAACAGAACTTGATGTGTTTGGAAATGTCACATATTCAGGAAATTACTCATGGCCCTCCAGTAAGGAAGCCACACTTTTATTTCGAAGATGCCTTGAAAATGGAAATTTTGTTTCCAATTTTGAGGACAGGATTGGGAAATGGTGCAGCAGGGTGCTGAATTACGAGAATATGTCTCAGTATTATTTTCACATCAAGGAGCTGCTAAGCCCTGAAATTAGCAACCAATCATTCCGATTTGGCAACCCTGAGAACTTTGATTATTGGAATTGGGCTTGCACCTTGACAAATGATTTCATATTGAACCGTCAGAGCACTTATGCATTTGAATGGCATAACTTTATGGAAGTGGATGAAAACTGGACACAAGGTCAGCTTTTATGTTTCCCGAATCCTTTTTCTGACGAGATACACATACGGTTTGAAGATAATTCCACAAGATCGGCGGAAATCGAAATCTATGACATTCTGGGACAAAAAGTCTTTTCAAAACCATGCGTTTTGTCAGGCACGGAAAATCAGATTTCCATCAATCCTAACCTGCCAGCCGGCATCTATTTTCTGAAAATCGGTGACTCTATGCAAAAAATAATCAGACAGTAAGTATTTTCCCTATTTTGTAAAAATATCTAAAATGGTTTTCAAAGGACTGACAAAAAAAGACACCTCGGCGCTGAAAGGCTTTGCCATTCTTTGCATTGTCTTTCACAATTTTTTCCATCATCTGAATCCTTCGCCGGGCGAGAATGAATTTCTCTTTTCACCAAATACCGTTCATAATTTTTTCAACTTGATCGGCAAGCAACCATCTGAATTCATAAACATCATTTTCAGTTATTTAGGACATTTTGGCGTTCAGATATTCATACTTCTCAGCGGCTATGGACTTGCCATTTCGATGTTGAAACATGGAAAAGACTGGACGACTTTCATGGTCGACAGACTGAAAAAACTCTATCCGCTGCTGCTGACCGGAATCATCGTCCTCATGCTTTTTAAAATAGTGGACGAAGCAATGTTTTTCGGGATATACGAATGGACCGAAACAATGTACAAACTCCTGTTCGTTGGCAATCTGATACCCAATTCAGGTTTAAGCCTAAACGGACCGTGGTGGTTTTTCGGACTCATTTTCGAATTGTATCTGCTTTTCCCTTTGTTGTTCAGTTGCATCAAAAAATACGGTTGGAAAGCCTTTGCCGCAATCTGCGTGGTTTCCTACACCTTGATTTTCCTTTTCAGAAATGTCTTCGACTTGTTTCATGGAGAAATCCTGATGATGAACGCGCCCGGACATCTGCCCGAATTTTGCTTAGGCATTCTGCTTGCATTCCACAAAGGCGTGAAAATCCATCCTGCATGGTTGCTGCTCGCCATTGTAATCTTTTGTCTTGGAAACTTTTATGCCGTTTTCTATCCGTTTACATTCCTTGCCTTTTCGGTCATCCTACTGTTCGCTTTCCAAAGACTGAAAACCCTTCCTCACAAAAAAGGATGGTTGGCCGACGCGATGGTTTATTTCGGTGAAATCTCGATGATACTGTTTGCCGTCCACGGATTTTTCAGAGAAACATTTTTAAACCTGAAAACCTCATTTGATGGTTTTTGGAGTCATGCACTTGTCTTTTTCCTGTTTTTCATTACGGTTTGGGGCGTCAGTTTGGCAGCCAAACAGTTGTACGAATGTTTGATCCGATTGTTCGGACTTATCAAAATCAGGGAATCGAAGGCTTCGCATATTGTTGGCATCGTCTTGCAATCGGTGTTCGGACTGCTTGGCATATACCTAATCGGTTATTTCATATTCCTGAATGTCAACAAATTTGACAAGGAAATGGAAAACTACGAATTAAAGCCCAGCGAAACCATCGTCACTCCCGATACGGAATACGGTAATTTAGGCAGACTGAATTTCGACAAAAACATCGCTAATTTCAAAATAGATTGCTCTTTCGACATGACAAGCCAAGACACCTTGGCCAGCTTGCCATACATCGTGTTTGATATTAGCGGAATGCTATGGGACAGATTGGTTATTCCCGAAAGTTTCAACACTCCGGAATGCAACAGATACCAATTCTCCTACGAATACACGCGCCCGTTCAACAGGAATCTTGTCGGCAAGACCCTGAAAATATATTTATGGAACCCGGCGAAAAGTTCAATGGAGGCGAAAAACATCAATTTGTCAATAAAATATTAATATGAACACCACTTTATTAAACAAAATAAAAAACGGAATCGGACAATGGGCGAAAGCCAATTTGCTGCTTTTGGTTTGCATGATCATCATCAGAGTGTTTTTCCTGCTGCAAGTCACTCATAGGGTTGTCATCGAAGCGGCCTCTTTTTCTGTTGTTGCATCGGGCATTGTGTTCGATTTGCTGTTGGTCTGCCACATTGCAGCATGGCTGTTGATTCCTTTCCTGCTATTTTATTGTTTCTGGCCCAATGCGGCTTCAAAAACCTATACAGGCCTGACCATCTTTTATTCCGTCACAAGCACCTTGCTGACAGAATATTTCTGCAACCTGATGATGCCTTTGGATCACGTCATTTTCGTTTACTCGCCGGAGGAAGTGATGGGCACGCTGACTTCATCGGCGCATGTCACGGCGGCGCCTTTCATTTGGTTTCTGCTGACTATGGCGGTCGTCATTGCAGCCACATTGTTGTGGAAAAAAACGAGGATTCCTTTCATCATGGCTTCGGTGCTTACACTCGCTTGTGTTCTCGTCTCGGTTTGCGTGAACTATACCGATTTGATTCGCACGGAGAAACATTATGAAGACCATAAGACGTTTTGCCTTGCAGTGAACCAGCCTTCCTATTCGGTCATAAAAATACACGACTATTTCGCAAATAAAAACGAAATCCTGATTGACGACGATAACAACATCAGCGATGAAGCGAAGAAAGCATTCGACGATTTCCATTCACTTAATCCACAAAACGAATATGTCGACCCCGACTATCCTTTGTGGCGGAAAGCCGATGACAACGATGTGTTGGGCTGCTCGTTGCGAAAGACGGCAGACAGTTTGCCGCCCAATTTCGTTTTCATCATCATTGAAAGTTTCGGCCAAAAACTGACTGGCGTCAACAACCCGACTTTTTCCGCAACACCTTTCATCGACTCGCTGAAACAGGAAGGTCTCTACTGGAAAAACTGCCTGTCGTCGGCCGAGCGGACTTTCGGCGTGTTGCCTGCCATTTTTGCCTCTGTTCCACAAGGGAAAGTCGGCTTCCAGCAATTCTTGACACCCATGCCCTCGCATAATTCATTGTTGAAAGACCTTAAAACCAACGGTTATGAGACTTCCTATTACTATGGCGGTGTACATAAATTCGACCGATTCGACAATTTCCTTAAAATCAACGATTTGGATTTCATTTTTGTTCCTCAAATCGATAATGTCGATTCAGCCACATACAAACTACTAAACGACAACCACCGCTGGGGCCTCGACGACGCTGAAGTGTTCGATTTCGCCATGGCAAGAAAGAATGAAAGACCCTCAAAACGCCCGAATCTTGATGTTTACATGACCCTCACCACACACGAGCCTTTCGTTTTCGGCGAAGTAGAAAAATATGAAAAACGGATTGAGGAACTCCTGAAACAGCATCCCGACATGCCTGGTGACGAAAAGCAAAACATTTCACAAAACCTGAACATTTTCGCATGTTACAATTATATGGACGAAAGCGTTCGGAAACTTATCAATTATTACAAAACCCTGCCCGAATATGAAAACACCATATTTGTTATCACCGGCGACCACAGAATGGCATTCCTGCCTTTTGGAATGGCCATTCATAATTACAACGTGCCGCTGCTCATCTTCTCGCCTTTGTTGAAAGAACACAAATCGATGGATGCCGTGGTTTCGCACCTCGACATCACGCCGACAATCGAAGCCTATCTGCACGAAAACTACGGTTTCAAAATCGACGAATGCTGCCATTGGATTGGAAACTCGCTCGATACGGCCAGGACTTTCAGAAACACAAGGAAACTCGCTTTCATGCTCAACAACCGTGACGTGGTGGATTATTATGAAGGTGACTATTTCCTGTCGAACAACAAGGTGTTCGTAATCGACAGCAATTTCGAACATCAATATGTAAATGATGAGAACATCACCCAAACGATGACAGAACATCTGAACAGCTATTCCGTTGTCAGCCGTTTCACCGTACAACACGATTTCCTGAAGAAAACCGAAAACAGGTATCCATTGTTGAATTATTCACTTGATTTTAAAATCAACACGATAGGAATCTTTTCCGATTTCCTCAAAACAGAAAATGACAATGTCTCTGTTCAAATCGATGAAAAGAATGAATATGGTTCGTTGTTTCAGCGCATTGATATTCCGGAAGATGCGGCATCTATTCTAATTGAATTGTCAATGGATTTGATTTGTCACGACATTTCAAAAGAACTGCCAAGCATTGTGTTTCAGTCGAATGATTTCTATGTCAGCATTGCCATAAACGATGATTTGGGTAATCCGCTGAACACTGGCCAATGGGAACATTTCCATACCAAAATCACCATTCCGGTGAGTGATGAAATGAACGGAGACAACCTGAAAATATATCTCTACAACAGCCAGCGCACAATAATGGAATATGACAACCTAAAAATCGATGTCTCTTACGAGAAACGTTGAAAAAACTAACTTTTTGAATGTAAACCGAACAAAAAAACGAGCGCATACCCATGAGTTTTCCAGTACTTTTGAGGGCATATTGCAGTACCCTAACCAGAATACTCCAGTACTCTAACTAAAGTACTGGAGTACTCCAACGAGAGGATTGCAATACTCTGCCGAGAGTACTCATCATTCATCAAGATAAGTAACTATTCATAATTAGACTGCAAAAGTATCTTCCATTTCGACAGGCTCAATGAGCTGCAAATCAGCTTGCTGAGCTTCGCTCCCTGAGCCTGTCGAAGGAACTTGTCGAAGGGTGCATTAATAATTCCGTTAAATCAGTTTAATCTGTAGTTGACTAAAAATCAGCGTAATCAGTGTAATCTGCGGTTTTAAAATAATCATCTTCCGCCAAGGCGGTAGAGAGTAAATGCGGAGTAAATTTGTCGAGTAAATTAGGAGTAAATTTTTTTCGTGCGCCAGCCAATCCGTGAAAATTCATGCGCTTGTGCATTAAAATTTATCTGTGTAATCTGTAAAATCTGTAGTTTATTGAAAATCTGCGCAATCTGCGGCTCAAAATAAATACAAATCCCAGTTTTATCGCGTCGCCACAACCACGCCTTTCTTATACTTCCTCACCACACCATCGAAATTGAAGACTTCGGTGACCACAACATAAATGCCAATCGGGACACGGTTATTATTGTCATCGGTGCCGTTCCAAATCAAGCTTCCCTCCTGCCCTACCAATTCGCCTTTGGCCAAATGCCTGACCAACTGCCCTGATGCGGCAAAAATGTAAATATTCATCGTGTAGCCAGGCTCATCAAACTGATAGGAAATCATGCAGTTATCATCAATGCCATCGCCATCTGGCGAGAAAAGGTCAGGGGCTATTGAAACGGCATCATCGGTCGGTTCAAGATTTTGCATCATCGAGTTTTGATAGCCTGGCGTGCCGAAATGAACGCTTTCGGCTGCCGAATGCCAGTTGTCGGCATCATCCGAGGGAATGTCGAATGAAACGCGCTCCAAGGCAACGCCTTTCGTCACCTTAATCAGCGGATAATGCATCTTTTCGGTGAAATACATTTCATCAATCACGGTGCCGTTCTTGCTCATCAGAACCGCCGTTCCGCCGGCATTGGCATAGCTTGGGAATGAAGCCATCTCAACGAAATTCTCCGTTGAACATTCGTATTGCTCGCCCACAATCTGACTGTTTGTCGAAAGCAAAACGTAAGTTCCGGGCAAGAACAGACGGCTGTCCGCAGCGATTTCCTTCAAAGTCGTATCGGCTGGATTGGGGAAAGTTTCTTTTATCACACCCAACATTAAATTGCTGAGGTCGAAGGTTTTGTCGGAATGATTGTACAATTCCACATAATCCACACCTGGCGCAATCGGGTCGAACATGATTTCATTGATGAGGATTTCGCCTTCTGCAATTTCGTTCGGAATGCCAAACTGAACTTTAGTATCCGGTTCAATTTCATTGCCAATGCAATTCTCAACATCGTTGATAATCAAGGAATAAATTACACCTTCTTCAAAACCGTAATCAAATTCGAGTTCAACGAAGGTGGCGTCCATCGGATTGATATTGGCGTATGTTGGATGCGCCCCGATTTCATCAACAAAGAAATTATTCACATCCGACAAAGTGGTCTGATTCATCTGCTGGTCGAACCAAAGTTGGACTATGTAATTGGAAAACATACTGATACGTTCCACTTTAGGCTGTGATTCGTTTTGGCCATCAACCGAATTGATACGGCCCGGCGTGCCGCCCAAGGCATCGACCGAAGCCGTCCAGTTGGAAGCCGCCGCACACGGATTCATCGGGTCAATTTGCTCCACCGACCAGCCGCCGTCCTTCTTATTGGCATCATGATACCAAGAAGAAGTAAAATCGGCACGCGAAATCATTTGGCCGTTCTTACCTATTAAAATAATGGTCGAACCCGTGTTTCCGATGGCAAAGGAACCGAAGCCGACGCAATCGCCAAAAGTTTTCAATTCATCGACAGCATCGTTTTGACACACAATCAGATAGGCATGGGGCGCAAGAATGATATTGCCGAAAACATTGTCATTAGCCCCGACCTGAATCTGCCAGCCTTCCAAATTGAAGACATAATCAGTGGCATTGTAAAGTTCAATATATTCCCATTCCGGCAAGCCGACGGCAGGTGTCGGGTCAGCCATGATTTCGTTGATAACCACATCATATTCAGCGGCTTCCTTTGAAATGACGAAAGAAACCGTTTCGTTGTCGCCCACGGGCGTTCCGATGCAGTTGGCCGCCGAATTGGCGACTTTCAAAGTCAAGGTTACGCCTTCCTGCAAGGCAGGATTGAACTTGATCCAAACGCAATCCAAAGAATCGACATAACTCACATTCTGCGGATGCTGATTGGTTTCCAGAATCTGATAAACATTCACATTTTCTATAGATTGCTGATTCATGGTCTGGTCGAAATAAACAAGAAGCGAGTCAGTGCTGCAAACTTCAACCTTGGCGATTTTTGGCACGGCACTCGTTGGGTCGTAGATGGAATTCTGCACGCCAGGGGTGCCACCCGATTCGTTCACGGAAGCCGCCCAATTGTTGCCGCCCGCACAAGGATTGTTGGGCGAAATCTCCTCCAAAGTCCAGCCGCCATCGTCCTTGCTCGTATCGTGATACCACGAAATGTCAAACGTGACTTCCGAAATCAAGGTTCCGTTTTTGTCGGCAAGGCGAAGCGTTGTACCGCCATTCGTAATGGCCGTCGATGAAGTCAGCAAGCCGCAAACTGACCCGAAAGACGAAAATTCATCAACCGCATTCACGTGACAGACAATCAGATAACCATTTGGCGCAATACTGCAATTGTCAAAGACTTTTGTCGTTGAGCCGATGGTCAAGGTCCAGTCTTTCAAATCAATGGCGAGATTGGTTGTGTTGTAAAGTTCCACAAATTCCCATTCGGGCAAGCCCACAACCGGCGAAGGGTCCGCCATGATTTCGTTGATGACGACATCATTCTCCGAAGCATTGTACAGCGAAAACGAAGTCTGCGCCGTTTCCATCACATTGCCCGCCAAATCCGCAAGGTTCTGAATAGTCAATGTGTAGTTCACGCCATTGGCAAATTCATTCGCAAAAAGCAGATTTACAATGGTTTGATTTTCTCCCCATGTTGCCGAAGCGGGATGCCCGACACCATTGTCAAGCGTGTAATTGTTGACATTCAGAGCCTTCGTCTCATCCAATATCTCACTGAAATTCAATTGAATGTTTTTGTTATCAATGACATTCGCTGCAATCAAGGTCGGAGGATCGTTATCAACGATTTTCGGGCCGATATACACATCGTCAAAGAAAATTTTCTTGGCATTGGAGGCTGTGAAAGTATTAACAAAACCGAAATAGCCGTTACGAGAAAAAGTATCGTCAGCCCCATGAGCCTCAATGACATAGCTGCCTGAATAATCATAGCAAGTCTGCAAAGTCCAGTTGCCTTCGCGGTCACAATTCACCTTGACAAAAACCGCAAACGAAGCTGCAATGGCCCCTTCCGTGCCACGGCAAATGCTGTGATTGCCATTAGCATCTTTTCGGAAAAGCTCAATGGCATCGCTGCTGCCGCCTTCACCGAAACGCAAGAAATAACCTTGTGTAACTGCCGTTAAATCAGCATTATCAGCCGAAAGAAACACATCAGAATAATTGTTTCCAGATGGCGCAAAATTCTCGCGGATCCAGAAACGCCATTCCATTTCCTGAAATTCCGTAAAGGGCAGCGAAAGATAAGCCGTTCCCGCCTCTTCGGCATTCAGTTGAAGCTGCAAATTGGTGTTTACCAAATATTTATCATCATTACCAGACCAAGTCGGATTGTTGATGAAATCGCCATCCGAAAAGTCGTCGCTGGCCTGAGCCCAACCCAATAACGGGAATAATAGCAAAAGTAAAAGGGATTTTCTCATTTTTCATTCAATATGTGTTTGCAAAGATATTGTTTTTCAGACTTGCAAACAAAATTAATTCAAATCAATAATAAACGGAAAAATCGTTTTATTTTTGCAGCAAGAAATTTAGTATGAAAACAAGAGAGGAATACATCCACTAACTTAAAAAGCATGAAATGAAAATAATGAAAAAATTTGTGATATTATTGCTGATATTTCTCAATACATTTGGGACATCTAATGCACAAAATATCAATTTCAAAGCTACTTTCAAAGTAATGAAAGACTACTATTATGCTTCTTCTGAAATGATGAAAAACCATCAGAATGGTATAGTCGCAAAAAATGTAAAGGTTTATTTTGGCAAAAACACTTCGGAAATTGAATACTATACCTTCATATATGATTTTTCCACAAAAAATCCCTATTACTGCGTACTTGACACGGCTCTTATGGATTTCTATAAAATTGACAAGAAAAATCTTTACGAAGTAAATGTCGGCACTCGTGAACTTACACATTTGAAAAAAGACAAAGGCATATTCAGAGCTCAAAAAAAATCATTAGAAGGACAACATAAAGTCGTTGATTATTATACTTACGGAAATGAAAATTTACAACCTGCTGTAAATTACGCATTATACAAAAAGACAGACACGATTATCAGGAAAAAACCATGTTTGGTTTTTTATTCATCTAATTTCAATGAAAAAAACCGGAAAGAAGCCATACACTATGTTAATAAAAACAGTTACGAGCTCGATAGCGTTCTTTGGATAAGTACACGAAAGGATGGAAGCAAATATGTTGCTAAAAAAGAAATCGTTTCAGACACCAAAAACTTCAATATAAAGAAAGTCAAGGATTTATTCAATTTTGAAAGTCCAAAATATGCTGAATTTACAAAACATGACAATAAAAATACTCCATATAGTTCCGCCTATTCAGATAACGAAAATCTTTCAATTCCGGAAGTCGCCAATTTTGAATTGAAAGACTTGAACAATAACAAAACTTCCATTCAGAAAGAAAAAGGATGGGTTTTACTTGATTTGTGGGAATTTGGCTGCAAAGGCTGTTATGCCGGTTTCAAACGCATGGGACAACAAATCGATTCCATTGGGCAAACGGTACTTGAAAAAAACGGCGTGAAAGTCATTTGCGTAAATCCACAGAGCGATAACATGGAATATATTGGCAAGGTGGCCGAAAAATACAATGTCCACAATCTGCTTTACGCAGGAAAGGGTCTGACAGCATTGATAGAAATTCCAGCTTATCCTTCATATTACCTTCTCTCTCCTAAAAACGAAGTTGTAAAGAAAGGAACCCATTTTACCGATGAAGAAATCTTAAAAGCAATCAAGCAGTACAACAAATAAACATATGCAATTAAACCATCTCTTTCAACAAATCCAACTTAACTATCAGACTTGAAAATATTATCATCAAATAATTCAAATCAATAATAAACGGAAAAACCGTTTTATTTTTGCAGCAAGAAATTTAGTATGAAAACAAGAGAGGAATACATAGCGATTTTACAAGCAAATGCTGATGAATTACAAAACCGTTTCGGCATCACCTATATGCGTCTGTTCGGTTCTGTAGCCCGCAACCAACACAACGAGGACAGCGATGTTGACCTGTTCGTTATCATGCCTCCTGTATTTTATACCATTTGCGAAGCGGCTGATTTCCTTGAAAATCTGTTAGGTTGCCGTGTCGATGTCGTCAGAGACCATAACAATCTAAAACCATTATTTAAACAGCAAATTGAAAAATATGGAATCGATATCTTTAGAGCAGCGTGAGATTGTTTTTCTAATTTGATAAATTTTATTCCTATGAAAATCGCAGTAGTCGGCGCCACAGGTTTGGTTGGCTCAAAAATGCTTCAAGTACTTGATGAACAGCACGTTGAAATCGATGAGCTCATTGTTGCTGCATCAGAGCGTTCCATTGGAAAAGAAATCGTTTTCCGTGGCAAAACGCACCAAGTCATCAGTGTTGAAGATGCCATCGATGCTTGTCCCGACATAGCTATTTTTTCCGCAGGAGCGGCGGCTTCAAGGCAATATGCGCCGCAATTTGCTGAAAAAGGAACATACGTCATTGACAACAGTTCGGCCTGGCGCATGGATGACAACGTGCCTTTGGTTGTGCCCGAAATCAATGCCGACACCATCACCCGCGAAACACATATCATCGCCAATCCGAATTGCTCAACCATTCAGATGGTGATGGCTCTTGCCCCTTTGCATAAAACTTTCGACATCAAGCGTTTGGTCATTGCCACCTACCAAAGTGTCAGTGGCAGCGGCTTGAAAGGCATCAACCAGCTCAACAAGGAAGAATCTGGCGAAACGCCCGAGAAGCCCGCTTATCCGCACCAGATTTACCGCAACGTGTTGCCTCACGGCGGCGATTTCTGCGAAAACGGCTACACGACCGAAGAGGAAAAACTGGTCAACGAGACGCACAAGATTTTGCGTGCGCCACAAATCGGCATCACCGCGACCGTGTGCCGCGTGCCCGTCACAGGCGGCCATTCCGAAGCCGTCAATGTCGAGTTCAACAAACCTTTTGAATTGGATGAAATCCGCAAACTCTTTTCCAATTTTCCAGGCATTATTGTGCAAGACGACCCAACAAACAACGTTTACCCAATGGCCATTACCGCCTACGACAAAGATGAAGTCTTCGTAGGCCGCATCCGACGCGATTTCAGCGTTGCCAACGGACTGAATTTCTGGGTTGTAAGCGACAACATCCGCAAAGGCGCCGCCACCAATGCCGTTCAGATTGCGCAATATGTCATCCGTCAATTTTTCAAGAAATGAAGATTTTCAACGACATAAACGATATTAAAAACATTCCTAACGCAGTTGTCACCATCGGCACTTTCGATGGCGTTCATCTTGGACATCAGGCCATATTCAAAAGAATGAAGGAATTGGCTCATTCCGTTGATGGACAGACAGTTGTCGTTACTTTTTATCCACATCCACGCTTGGTGCTGAACATCGACACCTCCAACCTGCGTTTCATCTGCACCCAAGAAGAAAAACTACAGAAATTTGAAGATTTCGGCATTGATAACGTACTGATTATCAATTTTACAAAGGAGTTTTCGCGCACCCCGTCCGAAACTTTCATCAAAGATTATATCATTGCACCTATCAAGCCTGCCATTTTAGTTGTCGGCTACGACCATCATTTCGGCAAAAACCGCATGGGCGATTTCAACATACTTTCCGATTTTGCCAAAAAGTATAATTTTAAAGTCGAACGCATTGAAGCACAAGATGTTGAGCATATTGCCGTCAGTTCAACGAAAATCCGTCACGCCCTGTCGGAAGGCAACGTGAAAAGTGCAAACCGGCTTTTGGGCTACACCTATTCCGTCAAAGGCGAAGTGGTACGCGGCAACATGATTGGACGCACGATAGGCTTCCCCACCGCCAACCTCGAGCTGCCAAAAGAGTATAGACTCATCAACAATGCGGGCGTTTATGCCTGTCTTGTCAGTTTGGAAGGCAAGGAATACAAGGCCATGGCTAACATCGGACGCCGCCCCACCATTGGCGACCGCGCCAAAGATGATTTCATCATCGAGGTGAATATATTCGATTTCAATGCCGATATCTACGGCAAGCAAATCCGCGTACGCTTCATCGACCGCATCCGTTCCGAAGTGAAATTCGACGGTTTAGAGGAACTGAAAGCCCAATTGAACCGCGACAAGGATTCGGCAATGAAAATTTTGAAAATGAAGCAATGATGACGGATTCAAAATTTAAAGATTCAAGATTTAAGGATTTGAGTCTGTGATTATTAAGAATATGCGGAACGCCTGATTTTAACGTTTCGCATTTTTTGTGTTTGTGAAATTCGCCGAATCCGATTGTGTCTTTATATTTCTGGGTAAATGGTTGCAACTTGCTGGAAAATATATAATTTTGCAACCGAATAGAAAACTAACGATGAGCAAGTACCAGATTCCATATACCAACGCATGTATCCGAGCTTTTGGAAGACGTTTCAAAATGACGACAAAAGATGCTTTCCAATATCTTTATCGTTTCAAGGGAATCGCTTTTCTCGTCGAATTTTATGAAATAGAGCACTTGCAATCTATAGAGGATGCCGTTGACGACCTTGTGGTGTGTTGCCAAAACAATGGAGGATATTTGGCATGATTTTGTATCACGGAACAAATATGGATTTTGATGGCATAGAGCTTTCCAAATCATCTCCTTACAAGGATTTCGGAAAGGGGTTTTATTTGACCGACATCAGAAGCCAAGCCGAACAATTGGCAGAAAAAAAGGCAAAACTGTTTAAAGGTACGCCAATTGTTCAAATGTATGAGTTTGATGAAACAGTATTGTATTCTCCCGACTATAAGGTTTTGCTTTTTGAAAAGCCGAAACGTGAATGGGCTGAATTCATTTACAAAAACCGAAACAGGGATTCTCATTTCCATCACGATTACGATATTGTCTATGGACCGATTGCAAATGATGGCGTTGCCTACCTTCTCGGACGTTTCGAAGAAGGAACTTTGACCCTCGATGAATTGACAAAAGAACTTCAATTCCGCGAACTGAACAATCAGTATTTCTTTGGAACGGAGAAGTCAATTAAACTCTTGAAAAGAATATGAGCGACAAACAAATTCAGGAATATCTGTTAAACAGAATCATAGACCAGCTTACAGGATTTCTCATCGAAGACCATAATCTTGAACTGGAAGAAGCCCTGAATGTGGTTTACAATTCAAAAGTCTACCTTCTTTTGCAAATCAAGGATGCCGATTTGGTGTCGCAAAGTCCTGCATACATATACGAACTATTGAAAAAAGAAATCGTTTTGAATTGATCTTCCATTTTTCGGATGCACGGTGCGTCCCTGCTTTCCGTTTAACCTTCTCCCATTCTCTCATCCGAACTCTTCTTCACCTCTGCCGCATAATACTGGAAGAAATTGAAATTCATGACTTGCGAGATGCGTAGCAGCAAGGCGCAATCCAAGGAACTTTTTCTGAAGATTTTATAAAGATGGTTTCTGGTGCATGGAAGCTGTGCCGCCAACCACGAAACACTGCGCTTGTCGGCCTTGAGCTGTGCCTCGATGATTTGTCCGATGTGAATGTTGTTGTCGTAGTTTTCCATGACCGAATTTTGCGGCAAAAATATCTGAACAAAAGCGTTTTGCTGTCATCCATTTCATCCATTTGCGTATATTTGCCGAATCATGTTACCGAATTTCATCATAGAAAAGATTAAGCAGCAATCGGGCTTGTCATTCGACAATGCCAAGGATTTTGAAGTGCTTTCCAGCGCTTTTTCCGCTGCCGACAGATTGGGCGTGAACACCTTGAAAAGGCTTTTCGGCTATGCCAAATCGCCCATTGCGCCACGCAAGGCCACCCTCGATGCCTTGGCGCATTATCTGGGCTGCGATTCTTGGGAAAGCCTCAACGGAATGGTGCCAAACGACAGCGAATGGACTGAAAAAGCCGTCTGTGCCGACGAGATAAAGACAGGTTCTTCCATTGAGTTGGAATGGCTGCCCGAACGGAAACTAGCCTTGCTATGCATTGGCGAAAACCGTTTCCGCATTACGGAAAGCCTGAATGGGAAATTGCAGGTTGGTGATGAGATAACCATCTACTATTTCCGTCTCGAACATCCTTTGGATGTCAGCCATATAGTCCGTGACGGCAAGACCGTTTGCGATGCCGATGGCAATGAGCAATGCTATGTGGCAGGAAAACGTAATGGATTGAGAATGTTAAAAATAAGAGAGTAGACTATTGGCTGTTGGCCTTTGGCACATTGGTTCATTAGAAAAAGTAAATAGTATGTTCAAATGATAGACGTGCCAAAGGCAAAGAGCCAGAAGCCAAAAGCAATATAAAAACAAAAAAGAAATGATAGAAGACTCTGAATTTACCAACAAGGCTTCTCACGATGCGGGAGAAGTGCTCTTCGATAGCGGCGGTACTTCCGACTGCTACAAACTCATCATGGGCAACCGTGCCTATTGCATAAAGAGGCCGAAGCCCGACAAGTGCCATTCATCAGAATACATGGCGTTGTTCCGCAAGGAATTTGAATTGGGCATTGATATGGAACATCCCAACATCGTGCGCTATTTTGCTTACGGCGACGATGAGCGCGGCCCTTTCATCCGTATGGATTTTGTGGATGGCGACAATCTGGAGCAGTTTGCCGCAAAGCACCCCGGTTTCTTCAGCAAAAAGGAAAACCGTGAGCGTCTGCTTGACGAATTGCTGAGTGCCCTGGCCTATCTGCACGATAAGCAGATGCTGCATTTGGATCTGAAACCCAGCAACATTCTCATCACCAACAAAGGCTATCATGTGAAGTTGATTGATTTGGGGTTCGCCTGGTCGGAGAGCTACTTGTATGATGCAGGGTTCAGCCGCGATTACTGCGCACCCGAGCAGTTGGAAAACCGCACGGATTGCATCGGACCGGCCACCGACATCTATGCCTTGGGCAAAGTCATGCAGCAGTTTCATCTGGCGAAAGATGCCGTTGTGCGACGCTGCCTGAAAGAAAATCCCAAAGAGCGCTTTCAGAGCGTTGAGGAATTGATAAAGGCTGTCAAACCGAAGCGGTCGTCCGTTTGGGGAGTTTTGGCTCTGGCGGTTATTGCTGGTGCTATTGCCATTCCAATCTCGATAAACAATCAAAAGGCGAATGTCGTAACTGAAATTCAACACGATACGGTATATCTTATGCAGTACGATACCGTTTTTGTTGCCGAAACGGCACCTTTGCTGACTTTAGATGACTCCATTGCCATGTTTAAAGAAGACTTGAAAAACGCATTGGCACCAACATTCGGTTTTTGGTACAATACCATTAACGATATGTATGACAGCTATTCGCCGGACATGGATTTCTATATGGATAAGGCCGTCTCGACGGGCAGGACGATGATCAAAGAGAAAATCAATGCGATAAACCCATCAAAGTCGGCTCGTGCCAAATACAACCAAGCGGGCGAAGCCATCATACGGTATTTCATGGCCGATTTCAACAAGATGAAAAAGGCTGCCGGAGAGACGAAGCAAGCCGAAACACCCAAAATATCCGAAGATGGCGATGACTTCGACATGAAGGATTTGGAAAAACTGAAGGATATGGAATGGTAGGGACTGGATTATTAATCTTCTCCCATTCTTTCTGAAACCTCTTTCTTCACTTCTGCCACATAATACTGGAAGAAATTGAAATTCATGACTTGCGAGATGCGCAGCAGCAAATCCGTGTCTAAGGAAGGACGGCGGAACACCTTGTAGAGGTGGTTGCGCGTGCAGGGAATTTCGCGTGCCAGCCAGCCCACGCTGCGTTGGTCTTTCCTCAGTTGCTCGTGGATGATGTTGCCAATGTGTATGTCGCCTTTTGTGTAAGCCATGCCGCCCTGTGGTTCGGCTTCCGCCCTTGCGCCTTGGCATAAAAATAGCGTGAACGCTTATCGCCTCTATGAAAGTAGTTGGCTCTGGAATGCCTTGTCAAACCATAAAAAACGAAAGATTCACGCTAAAAAGCATGAACCTTCGCTCTCCATTCCTGTTTGACATAAATTTTCCAGATTTACTACTTTAGGAACAAGAGCAAAAGCCCTGTTTATATCAGATTATGTGTGTTTTGTCTGTTTCTCCTGTCGATTCTCCTATTTTGTTGAGGCTTCAAAAATAGGAAAATTATTTGATAAGGAGAGCAAAAAGTTGCATTTGCTCTCCTTTTGGCAACGCGCATTTGCAATTATTGCTAAAAACAGAGCGGTTATTTCTTGTAATTGACAAGTATTTCCTTGATGGTTGTATATGCCACATATTCGATGAAATCATAATCATACTCCACTTTTCTATTATATTTATCGTATCTGTAGCGATGGCCTTTTAACACCAAACAACCATCCTCATGCTGTACTTCAACTGGACTGCGTTTTTCGATATAGCAATCTGTTTCTTCCACATAACCCAAGAGGTTGTTGTTATTAAGCCAAATATCTTCAATCTTCCTCTTTTCGTTGAGATGTTTGGCAAGTATTGCCTGAATTGCTTCCTTATTCATTGTTTGTGTTTTTAATTTTGTGTTTGTAAATCAGTTGTTTATTGTTACTATAGGTTGCTCATTACTTTGCATTGGCTGTTGTCGAAATCGCATAACATTTGGGCAAATGCCTCTATGGAATAACCCGTTGAAGCAAGTTGGGTATAATACTCGGCATTGCGAATCACATTTTCCCTGAACCTTTCTTCATCGCCCAACACAACCAGTTCGGGATACTTGTCTCTCCAGTTTTTATCACATTGTTGTTCGAGAATTTCGCCCCAATAGGTTAGCATTTCCATATCAATGATTGATTTGAGTTGCGGCAACATTGACTCTATGTATTTAATTTCGTCGAATTGCTCTTCTTCGTTTGCTGCACCTTTGATATACCAATAAATGAATAGGTATTCCCTCATCCTTCTAGTACTTTGTAATATCTAAATATTGCATAAAACAAAGAATAATCGTATCTTTGCCGCGTCACATACAACACGATACGATTATGCCTATCCAGAAGTACGAGGTAAGTCTGTCTGCAACGGAGCGCAAGCAACTTACCA
>NZ_JBADWU010000107.1:0-39734 GCF_056203535.1 Candidatus Limimorpha sp.
ACGAGGCATCCCGAAACCTCTCAGTCTCGAAATCCCGTGTCCTT
This sequence comes from Candidatus Limimorpha sp., assembly GCF_056203535.1. Taxonomy (NCBI): domain Bacteria; kingdom Pseudomonadati; phylum Bacteroidota; class Bacteroidia; order Bacteroidales; genus Candidatus Limimorpha; species Candidatus Limimorpha sp. The sequence goes on from NZ_JBADWU010000107.1 coordinate 45, forward strand.
TATTATGTAGTTTAATTTTAAACAGCTTCTTATTATTTATTGTTACTTAACTTCGTTGAAGGCATAGCAATTCTTCGGCGCGGCCAAACCTTATATTTGTTTTCAATCAAATCAAAAGCTGCTTCTAAGTTTTTTTCTTATTTTTGCCGTTTTAAACCTAAATAAGGTATGTACGCATTATTTAAGAAAGAAATTAGCAACTTCCTCAGTTCGCTGATAGGCATCATGGTCATTGTTGTCTTTCTGCTGATTACGGGTCTGTTCCTCTGGGTTTTTCAGAGCGATTTCAACGTTTTGAATTATGGCTACGCCAATCTAGACAGCCTTTTCATCATTGCACCTTGGGTTTTCCTGTTTTTGGTGCCTGCCGTCACGATGCGCAGTTTCGCCGAAGAAAACCGCACGGGAACAATTGAAATGCTGCTCACCAAACCTTTGTCGGACTGGCAGATTATTCAGGCAAAGTTCCTTGCGGGCGTGGCATTGGTGCTGTTGGCCTTGATTCCGACGCTTATCTATTATTTCTCGGTCTACCGTCTCGGTATGCCCGTCGGCAATCTCGACAGCGGCGGCATTTGGGGCTCTTACATCGGCTTGTTTTTGCTGAGCGCAAGTTTCGTTAGCATAGGCATTTTCTGTAGTTCGGTCACCAACAACCAAATCCTTGCTTTCATTCTTTCCGTGTTCCTCTGCGGATTTCTTTACATCGGATTTGAATTGATTTATTCCATGTCGCTGTTTGGAAGCATCGATTTGTTTATCAAGCAGTTGGGAATGGCTACGCATTATAGCTCACTCAGCCGTGGCGTGGTCGATACGCGCGACGTGCTGTATTTCCTCAGCGTGATCGTGTTGTTTTTAAGTTCAACAAAACTGGTTCTTGCGAGCCGCAAATGGTAAGGAGGATTGATTATGGAAAACAAACGCAAGAGTTTAAAGAAAAGCCAAATCGTCTCGTTCATCGTTACTTTGGTGATTATCATAGTGATAAATGTGATAGGTTCTTTCGTCTTTACCCGTTTTGACCTGACGAGCGAAAAACGTTACACGCTTTCGAACACCACAAAGGATATTTTGGGCGAACTGAACGATTATGTCTATTTCAAGGTCTATCTTGAAGGCGATTTCCCGGCAGGTTTCAAGAAGCTGCGCCGCGAAACGAAAGAAATGTTGGATGAGTTTAGGGCTTATTCGAAATACATTGATTATGAATTTATTAACCCTTCCGATTTTGCCGATGCAGCCGAACGCAACGAAGTTTACAGGTCGCTTTATCAGGCGGGACTGAATCCGACGGAACTATCGGTGCAAAACAGCGATGGTTCTTCAAAGCAGATGGTGATTTGGCCTGGCGTCGTGGTCAGTTACGGCAACGACAAGGAATTGGCCGTCGATTTGCTTGAAAGCCAGATGGGACAGTCGTCGGAAGAGGCGTTGAATGCTTCCATGCAAAACCTTGAATTCCGCTTGATAGAAGCCGTCAAGAGCATCACGCAGTTGGAAAAACCGATGGTGGCATTCATCGAAGGTCACGGCGAATTGGAGGAAAAGGACGTTTACGACATTACGCAAACCCTGTCGCAACATTACAATGTCAGCCGCGTGGCCATCGAGGGCAAGATTGATGCCTTGATGCACCGCACCGAAGCCGATGAAAACGGCAAGGTGAAGGCTTTCCCAAGTTTCGATGCCATCGTTATTGCCAAACCTACGGAGCCTTTCGATGAAAAGGACAAGTTCCTCATCGACCAGTATATCATGCACGGCGGCAAGGTGTTGTGGCTCGTTGAGCCGGTCATGGCTACCATGGACAGCCTCCAGATGCAGGAATCGACCATTGCCGTCGACATGGACTTGAACCTCGATGACATGCTTTTCAAGTACGGCGTGCGCATGAATCACGATTTGCTTTTGGATTTGACTTGTGCCGCATTGCCTGTGCGTACAGGTCAGGTGGCTGGCCAGGCGCAGCTTGAATATTTCCGCTGGTTCTATTTCCCGCTTTTGCAGGCGGCTTCCGACCACCCGATGGTGCGTAACATGAACGCTATCAAGGCCGATTTCGTCAGTTCGCTCGATGCGACCACTTCGGCCAACGGCATCAACCAGATTCCGCTGCTGAAGACATCGGATTACACCAAGGTTTCGGGCTCGCCGGTCTTCATCACTTTGGCCATGCTGAAACAAACGCCCGACCAGCGAATGTTCCCGTCGAAAGGCAAAAACGTGGCTTATCTGCTGAAAGGATCGTTTGAATCGCTGTATGCCAACCGTTTGCCTCAGGAAATCGTCGATAGCGAGGAAATGCAATTCCTTGACCAGAGCGAACCGACGGCTATGATTGTGGTGGCCGATGGCGACATCATTCGTAATCAGATTGATGTGAAACGTCAGGTGCCGTTGGCTTTGGGCTTCGACCAATACACGGGCAATACTTACGGAAACAAGGAATTCATACAAAACGCCATTAGTTATTTGGTCGATGGTGAAGGCATTATCGACATCCGCTCTCGTGAACTGAAAATCCGTTTGCTCGACCAGACAAAAATCAACCAATCGCGTGCCAAATGGCAGTTAATCAACACTTTGATTCCTGTCGGTCTGATTGTCATCCTTGGTCTTGTCATGGCATTCATTAGAAAAAAGAAATACAGTAAAAAATAATTTTTGCGGCTTCTGCAACGTTAGTTGGCCGTATCATAAAAGTTTGAGAAATGAAGAAAAAAAACCTTCGCAGCATTATTTTGGCAGCAGTGCTTATCGTCATTGCAGGTCTTTTGATTTGGAGCAACCGTTATCTTTCGACCATTCACGGCGATTCGTCCGATTTCATGGTTTGGGACACGGCTTCGGTTACAAAGATTTATTTGGCCGACCGAATGGATTACGAAACCTTGCTTGAGCGTCAGGCCGATGGCACTTGGATTTTAAACAAGGAATTCAAAGCTCACCCAAAAGAGGTGCAGCAGATTCTGACTACCATGTACAAAGTGCGTGTGAGCAAGCCGGTTTCGCTTGCCAGCCACGACAACATTGTGTCGCTGCTTGCTTCAGAAAGTACGAAAGTTGAGATTTACCAAAACGTGCCAAGCATTAATCTTTTCAACAAGATTAAGTTGTTCTATAAGGAAAAGCGCACAAAGGTGTTTTATGTCGGCGATGCCACGCAGGACAGTTCGGGAACTTTCATGTTGAAGGAAGGTGCAGATCAGGCTTACATTGTCTACATTCCGGGTTTCCGTGGTTTCCTGACCACGCGTTTCGTTGCCGATCCTGATGTCTGGCGCGACCATACTATTTTCCATGAGCAGTTGGCCGACATTCAGTCGCTGACCATCGAATTTGGCCGCGAACATGCATCCGATTTCCGCGTCGAAAACACAGGCCGTCACCAATACAAACTTACGCGCTTGTCGGATAACGCCGATTTGCCTTTCGATACTTTGAAGGTAATCAATCTGTTATCATCATTCAGCGATATGCGTTTCGAGGCATTGCTGAATAATCTTGTTTCTCCGGAACGTTTTGATTCCATTACGCATTCGCCATATCTCCATAAAATCACCTTGGATTCAAAGGATGGCAAATCTGTCCAGATGACCACCTTTGAGAGACGCACGCAGGATGATTTGGGCAACGATACGCCTGACGGATTGTTCACCGAAGACGGCTTCCCGATTGACCCGATTGACCATGACCGTTTCTATGGCTGGATTAACGATGGCCGCGATTTGGTTTCCCTGCAATATTACATTTTCGGCAAGGTGCTGAATGGTGTGGATTATTACGAGGCCGGTCACCCGATTTTGTATGAGGTTGAGCACTATCAGGTGCTGGAATAAGGCATGAAAAAAAGCCGCCAAGGTTACCCGCGACGGCCACAACGAGAGAAAATTGTTACAAAATCACTTATAAGACTAATGAAACGGCTTTTACCCTTAGTCTGAATGGTGTTTTTTTGAAAAAATGAAGATCCTACTGCTTGTCATAGGGAAAACGGACGATGAATATCTGATAACCGGCATCAAGAAGTATGTTGGCCGGCTTGGGCATTATGCATCTTTCGAGATGAAGGAAATTCCCGACATCCGCAACCGCAAGACCTTGAGCGAGGAACTGCAGAAAAAATCGGAGAGTTTTTTGTTGCTGTCGCAGTTTCAGGCGGGCGACTACATCATTCTTTTGGACGAAAACGGAAAGCAGTTCACATCGGTCGAATTTTCCGAAAACATCGAAAAACTGATGGCTTCAGGCAACAAGCGCATCGTTTTTGTGATTGGTGGCCCATACGGATTTTCGCAGGATGTCTATGCCAAGGCCAACGCCAAAATGTCGCTTTCGCCGATGACGTTTTCTCATCAGATGGTTCGGCTGATTTTCGTCGAACAGTTGTACCGCGCCTTCACCATTTTGAAAGGCGAACCCTATCATCATGTGTAATGAGATTTTGTAAGTGATTAAAATTCAATGTTATGAAATATAAAAAACAGAATAAAAGTGAACAAGGATTTAGCGGATTAATGTTTCCCAAGCAAAACATTTCCGTGTCAATCCGTGCAATCCGTGTTCCAATTAAATCCGTGTTGGTTTTTGCCTTGTGTTTTTTGTCGTTGGCATCGTGCAAGAAGGATTTGGACATGACCGTGCATCAGCAAACGGTTTTGCAAGACTGTGTTTTCAACTCGCTCAAGGCGGATAGAGCTTGGAAGATTGAAATTGTCCAAGACGAAAAATGCTTCGTCGAACTGGAATATTCGGCCTATTTGGAATCGTATTTGAAATGCACAGTTACGGAAGGCGTTTTGGAAATTGGTTTCACTGTTTCTGACAATTTGGTATCAGGAACAGTCAATAAGGCAAAAATCCATATCATTGATTTTGAATCGCTTGAATTGACAGGAGCTTGCAAGGTGAGTGTGAATGGAAGCTTCGGAAAAAGTTTCACCGCTTTGCTCGACAAGGAATCTTCATGCGTCGGCGGCATGTTTCTTTCGGGCGGCAACATTTCGCTCAAAGGTGCTTCTTCGATGAAAGATTATTCGGGCGAAGGTTCTTTTTATATCACGATGGATGAAGATTCGCATTTTGTCGGCAATTTGAGTTTCCCAAACGCAGAATCACAGTTTTCGGTGATAGCCAATAATCATTCCACTTTCGTAAATCAGTCCGATTGTTCTGTGGAAAATGTTGAAATTCAAGTTACTGATAATAGTCTGATAAATATGGCGTTGACTGAAATCAAGGCTTCGGTCAAGGTTGAAATCGAAAGCAATTCCGAGGCGACCATCAAGGTGAAAAACGGTGCCAATCTGATGGGAAAAGTGGTTGAAAAATCCACCTTATATCATTACGGCAATCCGGTTTTTGCTCCCGATTTTGTTAGCGATACCACATCTTTTGTCGTGAGAATGTGAGTTTGGTCTGATATTTGTAATTTCTACCCCCGTATTTATCAAACAAACGTAATTATTCCTAATTTTGTCATCAAATTGAATTGAAATGAAAAAAGTAGTTTTTCTTTTGGTTGCCGTTTTCTTTTCAACGGTAATGTTTGCCCAAACCAATCTGCCAATCGATCCTAAGACGCAGAAAATCAGTTTCCAGAAAGTCATTCAGACCCAGGGAACCAACGAAGAAGTTCACAACCGCATCTATTCCAACTTCCTCAATTCGTATTATAAAAATGCCGCTAACGTGTTGCAGCAGACCGATGTGAAGGTTTTCAAAGGTCAGCACAGAATGCAACTCGACAATGGCGATGAAGTCAAGTCGAAGTGGCCTTGGATTACTTATCGCTTCACGATTGAAGTGCGTGACGGCCGTATCCGTTACACCCTTACCGATTTCATGCAGAAGACCCAGTCAAGCCATCCTTGCGAAGAATGGATGGATAAGGAAAATCCACAATATCAGCCAGTTTGGGATAGCTATCTCGAACAGATTGCAGCCTTTGCCGAGGATTGGGGCGCACAATTGGAAGAAAAAATCCAGCCTGAACAAACTATTGAAGAGGAAGAATGGTAAATGGTCTCGCGTGAACGCATAAAAAAAGGATTTTCCAAACTGCTCAAGGAGGAGAAGTTAAAGCTGATAGCCAATTACTTCGAGAATCCGGGCGAGGTGGTTTCCTTGTTGAAAAGCTACTGGCACTCCGACTCGAAGCAACAGCAGCTTTTCGATGAGTTCAGCGAGAACACGATTACTAATTTCTTTATTCCTTACGGCATTTCGCCCAATGTGATGATCAATGGGAAAAACTACATTGTCCCTATGGTCATCGAAGAAAGCTCCGTCGTGGCTGCGGCTTCGGCGGCAGCTAAGTTTTGGGGCGAAAGGGGAGGTTTCCATGCCGAAGTGATTGATGTCCGCAAAGTGGGCCAGGTGCATTTTGGCTGGAGTGGTGACAAGGCTAAGTTACAGGCTTTGTTTCCATCTATTAAGGAACGCCTTTTGAATGACACTGCCGCCATGACCGAAAAAATGGTTAAGCGCGGCGGCGGCATTTTGAGCCTCAATCTGATTGATTTCTCCGGCCAGATTGAGGATTATTATCAGATTCGCGCCGAATTCAATACGGGCGATGCCATGGGCGCCAATTTCATCAATTCCGTCTTGGAGCAGTTCGGCCACAGTTTGCAGGATTTCTTTGCCGAGCAAAACGACCTTCCCGAAGCGGAACGCAAGGTGGAAATCATCATGACCATTTTGTCGAACAACACGCCTGACTGCCGTGTTAAGGTTTGGGTGGAATGTGATGTGAATCAGCTTAATGGCATCGATGAACATTTGTCGGGAGTCGAATATGCCCGCAAATTCAAGAAGGCTGTCGACATTGCGCATATTGACCCTTATCGCGCCACAACGCACAACAAAGGCATTTACAATGGCATTGATGCCGTGGTCATTGCTACGGGCAACGATTTCCGCGCTGTCGAGGCGGCAGGTCACACTTTCGCTTCGCGTAATGGCCGTTACGAAAGCCTTTCTTCGGTCACGATTGAAAACAATGTCTTCCGCTTTGAATTGGAAGTCCCGATGGCATTGGGCACAGTCGGCGGCCTGACGAGTCTGCATCCTTTGGCAAAGAAGACCTTGGAACTTTTGGGTAATCCTACGGCCCCCGAACTGATGATGATTGCCGCCACAATGGGCATGGCAAACAATTTCTCGGCCGTCCGTTCCTTGACTACTAAAGGCATTCAGGCAGGCCACATGAAAATGCACTTGAACAACATTCTCAACCAATTGCAGGCCACCGATGATGAAAAGCGCAAGGCGCGTGAGTTCTTCAAGGACCAGACCGTTTCGTACGCAGCGGTGGAAAAATATTTGGATTCGCTGAGAAAATAATAATTTGGCAATGTGGTAGAAAAAGTTCAAAATTGTTTAAAATTGATAAAAAATTGTTCAAAAAGTAAAACCACTTTCCGCTTTAAACTCTCCACTTAAAGACTTTCTTCAATTAAACGATTAAACTTCAAACGATTCAACCATCACCAACTAATTTAAAATAATGTCATTGTTTCATTCCAACGGCAAGTTTCTTCTGACAGGCGAGTATCTCGTCTTGCGTGGTGCATTGTCATTGGCTTTGCCGTTGAAATTCGGCCAAAGTCTTGAAGTGAAACCGCTTGATGGAGATGAAAACTTGCTGAAATGGACTGCTTTCAGACCTGATGTCGTGTGGTTTTCGACCGATTTAAATCGTGAAACCTTACAAGTTATTTCCGCTGATGACAGGGTAAAGGCCGAAAAACTTTCAAACATTTTGCTGGCTGTCAAGCATTTGAATCCTGATGTTTTTTCAAAGGGCGGCTTGGAATTCGTCACCCGATTAGGTTTCAATCCCGAATGGGGCTTGGGCAGCAGTTCCACGCTGATTGCCAATCTTTCGCGTTGGGCGAATGTGAATCCTTACGAATTGCTGCGCATGACTTTTGGCGGTTCGGGTTACGACATTGCTTGCGCTACGGCTGAGCAACCTGTTCTTTATCAATTGGTTGATGGAAATCCGCAAGTTGAATCCGTGAAATTCTCACCAATGTTTTCCGATAGGCTTTTTTTCGTTTATCAGGGTCAGAAACAGAGTTCTTCAAAGGAAGTCGGCAATTTCAAGGAAAGGATGCGGCAGATGAATTTCGATAAGCAAATTGCTGAGGTTTCCGAAATCACAAAATCATTGGTTTCCAATGCTTCGTTTGATGATTTCTGCCGTCTTTTGCACGAGCACGAAAACATCATTTCCCATTGCATTGGCCGTGAGCCTTTGCAGCAGCATTTCCCTGATTTTGCAGGTACAATCAAATCTTTAGGCGCATGGGGCGGCGACTTTTTCATGGCTGTCACTGAATGGGACGTCGAAAAAGTGAAGCGTTATTTCGCTGAAAAAGGTTTGTCGGTCGTTTTCGGATTTAAGGAAATGGTGCTGTAAGTTTGATTACTTCACTTTCTCCGCCTCTAATCGTGTCAATTCCTTACAAATGTTAATGGCAAACGGCAGCGCAATGATGAACGACATCAGGTCGGCGATGGCTTGTGCGGCTTCTAATCCGGTGAGTCCCCAAATCAAAGGTGCAATGAAGACAGCGGGCAGGAAGCAGATGCCTTGGCGGCACATCGAGAGCAAGGTGGCTTGCCATGTGTAGCCGATGTTTTGGAAAAGCATGTTGGTCATGGTGCAGAGTCCCATCAATGGAAATGCGACGCACTGCCAGCGCATGGCGTGTGTGCCGACAACGAGCAATTTTGGGTCTTCGCTGCGGAAAACAGAGATGATTTCGGGCGAAAAGACGAAACCTAAAGTGCCCATGATAATCAGCAGCACCAACGACAAGTTGATGCAAAACAGATAGCTTTCCTTGACGCGACCATACAGTTTTGCTCCGTAGTTGAATCCGCAAACGGGCTGAAACCCTTGACCAAAACCAAGCACGACGGAATAGCAAATCATCATGATGCGCGTCACGATGGAGAATGCAGCCACCACCGAGGCTTCTTCACCTGGGATGGCATAATGCACGGCCATGCGGTTGAGGCTGATTGTTGCAACAACCGACAAGGCTTGTCGCATCAAGGAAGGAAGGCCGCCTTTTACGATTTGACGGTAGAATTTCAGTGTAGGCGTGAAGTTCTTGAAACGGATATGGACATTGCCTTCGCGCGTAGTGCCCCAAAGCAGCAGGCACCAGCCGAAAACCTGACTGATGGCAGTGGCAAACGAGGCTCCGCTGACGCCCATGCCCAAAGTGAAAATGAAAATCGGGTCCAAAATGATGTTGAGGATGGCGCCCGAAGCAATGCCAATCATGGCGAAGCGCGCGTTGCCTTGCAATCGGAGTTGGTTGTTGAGCGTCAGCGACGACATCATGAAAGGAGTGGCAATCAGTATGTAACGCAGGTAATCGTTGGCAAAGGGGAGGATGGCATCGGTGGCGCCCAAAGCCCGCGACAAAGGCGAGATGAAAATGGAGCAAATCAATCCTGCCAGAGTGCCGAAAATGAGCGGACTGAAGAACCCGGTCGCCGCCATTTTGCCTGCATTTTCGCGTTGCACGGCACCCAAGGCACGCGAAATGTAATTGCCCGAACCATGTCCGAAAAAGAAACCGCAGGCGTTGATAAAAGCCATGTAAGCAAACGAAACGCCAACGCCAGCCACAGCCTCAGTGCTGAGATGCCCTACAAAAAACGAGTCGGCCATGTTGTAGAGACTCGTCACCAACATACTGATGATGGTCGGTATGGACATTCTCAGAATCAGCCTTTTGACGGGCTTCTGTGTCATCATCTCGTATTTTTCGTTGAGTTTCTGTTCGTCAAGATTCGTGTTCACGGCTAATTTTGAAAGTCGTTGCAAAAGTACTACTTAATGAGAATGAAAATGATAAATCCGAGCCAAATAATCGTCCAAAGCGGAACGGTGATGCGGAACTGCTTATGGAGGGTCTTGTGGCGAAAGACTTTCATGCCCAACCAGCATCCTAAACCGCCGCCTAAACGTGCGAAGTTGAGCAGCGTTTTTTCAGGAATGCGACGGGTCTTTTGCTTTGCTTTGTCAACGGCATACATGATGAAGCCTGCAAGGTTGATGACGGCAAGATAAATGAACAGCAGGGTAAGGGATAGTCCTCTCATGGTAAAAATAAAAAAGTCGCTGAGTTACAGCGACTTAATAATGATTTGTGGAGCATAACGGAATCGAACCGATGACCTCTTGACTGCCAGTCAAACGCTCTAGCCAACTGAGCTAATGCCCCCTTTTGCGGCTGCAAAGATAGGAAAACTTTCTTTTGTGCAAGCCTTTTGATGAAAAAAAATGTTCAAAATGTAAAATTCACTGTATTTTTGCAGTCGAAAGAAATTGTTTTTGGAGGATTGCCTTATGGTTGCCCGCAAATGTTTTAATCTGATTGTGGCTTTCCTGTTTTTGTCGCTATCGGCTTTTCCGCAGGAATTGCTGCCTCGACAAAGTGTTGAAAACCATAAATTTGGCTATGTCGATGGCAAGGGGAATTTTGTCATTGCGCCTGCATTTGAATATGCCACACGTTTCAGTGGCGATTATGCCGTAATCCGTGAAAAGGGTAGGTTCGGCTACATTGACCGTTCGGGAAAAGTGGTTATCGAACCAATTTATTATAAGACAGGCGGTTTCAGCGAAGGCTTGTTCCGCGTTCAGCAAGAGGAAAACGGCCCTTGGTTTTTCCTTGATGAAACAGGAGAAAAGGCTTTTGAAAAAGGTTTCCATTATGTCGGCAATTTCCATGATGGCGCGGCTGTTTTTGCCGAAAAGAATGATGATGGTGATGTCCATTACGGCTATATCGGCAAATCGGGAAACGTGATGGTGGAACCAGTTTACAATTATTCTTACGATTTCATTGATGGGGTGGGGAAGGTGGTTTTGGACATGACTTCCGAGGAACCGCGCTATGGCTTTGTCGGGCCGAAAGGCGAAGTTTTGGTGCCTTGTGTCTATTCCGAAGAAAACGCCCAAAAGGAATTGCGATTGCTGAAATAAAAAACGCGACTTTTTTAAGCAGTTTCTCAGTTTTTATTTGTATTTTTGCCACGTCAAATAAAATAAATTTTATTATGAAGCACATTTTCATTATTCTTCTGGCATCACTCGCATTGGTAGGATGCCAGAGCAAGACAGTTTCAAATGAAGACCCTCAGGCTCAGATCCAGACCCAAGCCCAACCTGTTAAGATCACTGACTATCTGTGGGAAGTCACTGTCGACAATTACTGCGACTCTATCCCAAATTTCCTAATTGACCGTGTAGGCGTTGAATTCAACTGCTCGGCTGTCCGTAATGGTAATTACTATGGCCGGAACCTCGACTTCTTCATCAGCGAGACTGCTGAAGTTATCGTTCACACTCCAGCCCGCGAAGGCCGCCACGCCTCGGTAGGTGTCGCCAGCGTCAGGCAGCGCACCGACGCCGACATCGAAAAGGGCCTCACCCCAGAAGATTTCTATATCCTCCCATGGAGTATGTATGACGGCATTAACGATGCCGGTCTGTTCTGCAACGTGAACGTGACTCCTTATGCCGACGGCGGCGACAACCCTGGCACCAACCCAGGCATGCCTGACCTCTGCAATCCTTTCCTGATTCGTGCATTGCTCGACAACTGCGGCTCAGTCGACGAAGCTGTCGACTTCATCAACGGCCACAATGTCATCGGCAAGGAAATGGGCGGCTTCAACCTCCATTTCATGATCGGCGACCCAGAGAAGACCGTCGTGGTTGAATTCATCAACAACGAAGCCGTTGTCAAGGAGCAGAACATCATGACCAACTTCTACGTCAACCTGCTGCCTGAATTCACTCCTGCAGCCGATGGTATCGAGCGTTATAACATCTTGCTTGAAAACTATGCTGAAGGCGGCGAATCGATGGAAGGCATGCGTAATCTCCTCAAGCGTGTTCGCTTCTCACAGGCTTATGACCCTGAAATGAAGCCTTTCTGGAAGTCTGAGTTCGCCATCGAAGGTTATACGACCTCTGATGCTCCTGTCGAATTAGTCCTTGCCGACCCGAGCGTACAAAAGAGTCTCGCTGACTTCAAGCACTACAAGGAGACTGGCGAATATGAACGTGAGATGAAACTGTGGTACACCGAACACAACAGCACCTACGACATTCAGAACCGCAAGCTCTGGGTGACCGTCCACGAAGATTACGACAACTATTACGAGTTCACCATCGAGCAGTAATCGCCTCGTCATAGGACTAAAAACACGATGCCTCCCGAGAGATGCCACTGATACTCTTGGGAGGCATCCCGTTTTTTTGGAGCTGGCCTCGCCGATGCCGCCGCTCCTGAATCTGACTTCCGAGGAACCGCGCTATGGCTTTGTCGGGCCGAAAGGCGAAGTTTTGGTGCCTTGTGTCTATTCCGAAGAAAACGCCCAAAAGGAATTGCGATTGCTGAAATAAAAACTGCGATTTTTCCTTTATTTTTCAATAGAAAACGTATTGTGGTTTTGTCGTAAATTACTATTTTTGCGACTGAGAAAATAGTAAACAACAAAACTCATATTTTTAATGAAAAAATTATCTCTGTTTATCGTCTTGGTCATGTGTGGATGCATGGCTATGGCTCAAAATGGCCGCATCGACTTGAGGTCGCAATCGCGTGCCGAAATCACTAAAAGCGACATGACGGCTCTCCGTGCCGTTTTCAGTTATGGTTCTATCGAAAGCGTTGAATTTCAATCGGAAAGAGGCGTTTTTTCAGAAATAGCCCTTCCTGGTGCTTATCCTTCGGGCGAAATCGGAACGCCTGAGCTGCCTGCCACTCACGAACTTTTGGCAGTGCCTTTCGGTGCTACTCCTACGGTTTCCGTTGTCGGTTTCACGACTACCGATTATCAGCTTTCGGATTATGGCATCAATACTATTGTTCCTCATCAGCCTTCTGTCCGCAAGGACCAGAATCCCGAGGATATTGAGTTTGTCTACAATCAGGATGCTTATCAAACCAGAGCTTTGGCAACGGTTCCTACCGCTTCTATCGAAGTTCAGGGCACGCTGCGTGGCATTCGCGTGGGTTCGCTCGTGGTCAATCCTTTGAGCTACAACGCCGCCACCAACACTTTGCGTGTGTTCAACGACATTGAGGTTGAAGTCAGTTTTGATGGCGCTGATGCCGTTGAAACCGAACGCATGTTGGTCAATACCTACAGCCCCTATTTCGATGTGGTTTACAAGCAGATGTTCAACTACCGCCAGATTTTGGATGTCTATACCGACCACCCCGACTTGATGGCTTATCCAGTCCACATGCTTGTCATTGCTCCTGAAAACTATGTCAGCACCTTGCAGCCTTGGGTCAGTTGGAAAATCCAGAAAGGTTTCGATGTCGAGGTTTACACCACGGCTCAGGCAGGTTCTACCTATAACGCCATCCGTTCATTTGTTCAGGGCAAATACAATACGGGTGTCAGCTCAGGCGAAACACCTACCTTCCTGATCATTGCCGGCGATGTGGCGCAAGTGCCGAACACCATGGGTAGCCAGTCACAAAAAGTGACAGACCTTTATTATGGTTCGGTTGATAACGATGATTACCCGGATATGTTCTATAGCCGTATGTCAGCTGAAAACACCACCCAACTGACGGCCATCATCAACAAGATATTGCAATACGAGCAGTATGCCATGCCTGATCCTTCTTATCTGAACAATACTACCTTGATTGCAGGTTGGGACAGCTATTGGAATCCGCGTGTGGGCCAGCCAACCGTCAACTATGCTACTACCTATTATTATAATACAGCTCATGGTTTCACTAACGTGAATACTTATCTTACACAAGGCCAGTACTCAGGTTGCTACAGTACCATGAATACCGGTATAGGTTTCATCAACTACACGGCTCACGGCAGCGAAACCAGCTGGGCCGACCCGAGTTTCACTGTTAATGCCGTCAATACTTTGACCAATGCCAACAAGTATTTCCTTGCCATGGGCAACTGCTGTCTGGCTGCTGACTTCGGTTATTATGGCACATGCCTCGGCGAAGCCTTGACTCGTGCCGAGAACAAAGGTGCCTTCTCTTACATTGGTTCCTGCCCAAGTTCCTATTGGTATGAAGACTATTACTTCGGTGTCGGTGCAACCCACACGATGAATGGTTCTACCCCATCGAACGTTGAATCGTCAACGGGTGTTTATGATGGCGTTTGGATGGATGATACCTATAACACTGTATCTTCTATGGTCTTTGTAGGCAACCTTGCGGTTTGCTATGCACATGCCGGCAATTACCAAGGCAGTGTGAACAACAAATATTACTGGGAGTCGTACCACGTTTTGGGCGATGGCTCCATCATGCCTTTCCGTGTGCAGCCTACGGCCAACACCGTAAGCCATGCCCAGACTTTCCCTGGCGGTGCCAATGCATTCACTGTCAGTGCCCAACCTGGTTCGTATGTCGGCATTTCGAAGGATAATGTTTTGCTTGGCGCTGCTTTGGTGCCTGCATCGGGTACGGTCAGTGTGCCTGTCTCTCCTGTAACTTCGGGCTATGTGATGATTGTGGTGACAAAACCTCAGCGTCAGCCTTATACGACCACCATTCCTGTCGGCACAACGCAATATAGCGTTACCACCTCATCGAATCCTACCAATGGCGGCACGACCACGGGCGGCGGCACGTTCAATCCTGGCCAGTCATGCACCGTGACGGCAACGCCAGCATCGGGCTACAATTTCGTGAATTGGACCGAAAACGGCACTCCGGTCTCGACTCAAGCCAGCTATACTTTCAACGTGAACGGCAACCGCAGTCTGGTGGCTAATTTCACACAGCCTTCTTATACCATCTCCACATCATCAAGCCCTGCTAACGGCGGCACGACCACAGGCGGCGGTTCCTTCCTGCAAGGTCAATCCTGCACGGTTCATGCTGTTCCGGCTTCGGGCTTCAATTTCACCAGTTGGACCGAAAACGGCACTCAGGTCTCGAACCAAGCCAACTACACTTTCACGGTGACTGGCAACCGCAGTCTGGTGGCAAACTTCACACCTGTCAGCTACACGGTCACGACTTCATCGAATCCTGCCAACGGCGGCACGACCACGGGCGGCGGTTCCTACAATAGTGGCGCTTCTTGCACTGTGACGGCAACGGCCAATACAGGTTTTGTCTTCGACAAATGGACGATGAACAACACGCAGGTTTCAACGAATGCAAGCTATACGTTCACGGTTACTGCCAACTGCAACTTAGTGGCTCACTTTACGGCACAGTCTTACACCGTTACCGTCAGCACCGACCCTGAAATGGGTACCGTGTCGGGTGGCGGCACATTCAATTACGGACAGACTTGTGCGGTTTCGGCAAGCGCCAAACCTCATTATGTTTTTGAGGCTTGGACCGAAAACGGCAATGAGGTCTCGACGGATGCCATTTATATGTTTAATGTAACTGCCAACCGCGACCTTGTGGCTGCATTTGCTCCTGAGACCTTCGAAATCAATGTCACCGCCAATCCTGCCGAAGGCGGAACCGTAACAGGTGAAGGCAGCTATGCATACGGTGAAACCGTGACGCTGACCGCCGAAGCAAATGCTGATTTGATGTATTATTTTGTCCGCTGGACCGAAAACGGCAACGAAGTGTCGACTGACGAGGAATACACCTTTGCTGCCGAAGCTTCCCGCAATCTCGTGGCTGAATTTGAAAGAGATGATGCCGTTGGCGAAAATGCTCTGGTAGCACGCATCTATCCGAATCCGGCTTCCGACAAGCTGAATGTGGTTTGCAACAGCAACATCAACGAACTGAAAGTTTATAACATGGTCGGCGCTTTGGTCTACAGTCTCAGCGATTGCGGCAACAATGCCGTCGTTTCTTTGGCCGATATGCCGAATGGAGTCTACTTCATCCAGCTCACTACCAATGGCGCTACCGAAACACAAAGATTTGTAAAGGAATAAAAACGAATAATGGACTTTTAGACTTGTGGACATTTCAAGATGCTGCAAGTCTAAGAGTCTAACAGTAAAAAACGATGGACTTGTGGACTTATGGACTATTAGACTTGTGGACACTTGGACTTTTCTAAATTCTGCCAGCCAAAAATTTCGAAATGTCAAACAGTCAAACAGTCGAAATGTCAAACAGTCAAACAGTCAAACAGTCAAAATGTCTAAATTGTCAAACAGTCAAAATGTCTAAATTGTCAAATAGTCAATACATTAAATATTCATCAACTCAATTAAAATCATTCACTATGAAAAGGTTTACCTTCGTGTTAGGCTGCCTGCTGGCCTTTGCTTTTCAGCTAAATGCACAGGACTATGTTTCAACTACTCCTGCTAACAGAAACGTCATTCTGGAAGAATTCACAGGAAGAAACTGCGGTTACTGCCCTGACGGTCACGTCATCGCTAACCAGATTGCTACTAACAACCCTGGCAGATTTTGGGCTATCAACGTCCATGCCGGTGGCTTCTCACCAACCAGCTATCCTAACCTGAACACCACCGATGGTACTGCAATCTGCAGCCAAGGTTTCAACTGCACATCTTTCCCAGGCGGTGTCGTCAACCGTTCAACAGCTGCATCTATCGGTAGAGGTCAGTGGACAAGCACTGCCAATACGCAGTTGTCTCAGCAAGCCGAAGTGAACGTGGCTGGTATCTATATGATTGACCATAGTTCACGTCAACTGAGCGTTACTGTTGAAGTTTACTATACCGGCAACAGCGCTTCCACCACTAACTATCTGACCGTTGCCATGCTGCAGGACAGCATCATGGGCAGCCAGTCGGGCATGAGCTCCAATCCGGCTCAGATTGTCAACGGCCAATACTGCCATATGCATATTCTGCGTGATATCATCACTCCAACATGGGGCGATCCTATCACTCCTACCACACAGGGCACCTTGATTACCAGAACCTACACCTATTCAATTCCTGAAACCATCGGTTCACCAAACGGTGTTGAAGTTGACCTCGACAATCTTCACTTCTTGGCTTGGGTTAGCGAACAGTATCAGGGCACCCCAACCCGTCCTATCCTGAATGCTTGCCAGCTGGAAGAATCATTCGAAGGCATCCATGTTTTCAACGTTACCCCTACCGAAATCGCTCCTAGCCAGAATACCAACCTGACTGTCACCATGAAGAACTATGACGAAACACCTACTTCAGGCAACACTACCGTCACCATTTCTTCAACCGACTCATACCTCACCATCGTCAATGGCACCGCTACATTCGGCACCATGTCGGGCAACGGCGGCACCGCTACCGTGAACAACGCTTTCACCGTCCGCGCAGCTGAAAACACACCTAACGGCCATGTTTTCACCATCAATGCTGTTGCTACCAACAACGGTACAACCACCAACAGCTCTTTCGCCCTGACTTGCAACGCTCCTTGCGATGCTCCTACCAACCTC
Source organism: Candidatus Limimorpha sp. (assembly GCF_056203535.1). Classification (NCBI taxonomy): domain Bacteria; kingdom Pseudomonadati; phylum Bacteroidota; class Bacteroidia; order Bacteroidales; genus Candidatus Limimorpha; species Candidatus Limimorpha sp. The sequence continues at coordinate 17,472 of NZ_JBADWU010000107.1, forward strand.
ACCGGCACTGCTTCATCCAACACCGTTGAACTGTCATGGACAGCTTCACCTACCGCTGGCACTTACCGCGTGTTCAGAGGCAACACCATGATTGCCAATGATGTGACAGGCACCACCTATACCGACAATGGCAACCTGAACTACAACACCCAATACTGCTACACTGTTAAGACCAACTGCATCAGCGGCGATGTTTCAGAGGCTTCCAACCAGGTCTGCGTTACCACTGGCGCTCCTTGCACCGCTCCTAATGGCGTTCACGCCAATCTCGATGGTTTCAACGTCAATGTGACTTGGAATTCAACAAGTTCAGCTTTGTCATACATGGTCTTCAGAGATGGCGACATGATTGCCGAAGACCTCCACACCACCGCTTACACTGATGAAAACGTTGCTGCAGGTCATCACTGCTACACCGTGAAGAGCGAATGTGTCGAAGGTCCTTCACCAGCATCAGTTCAGGCTTGCGTCGACATCGAACTGCCTTGCTTCGCTCCTGAAAACCTCGATGGCAGCTATGTCTTCAACGGCCAGAATGATTTCGGTGCCCTTATCGAATGGGATGCTCCAGCTGAATTTACCGACAATTTGGTCCGTTTCAATGTTTACTCTTCAACCAATGGTAACTCCTACGATCTGATTAGCGAAATCGAATACGAAGGTGCTTCACACTACGAATTCTTCGATGCAACATATACCAAGAGCCTGCGTTTCTATCAGGTCAGAGCTTTCTATGATTATGGCGCACAAACCTGCGAATCACAGCCAGCTCATTCACTCAGCAATCCTAACAACAACTTTGTCATGGTGAATGTCACTTCAGTTGATGAAGAAAGCGCTGTCACCTCCATCTATCCTAACCCGGCTAGCGACAAGTTGCATGTTGAATGCACCAGCAACATCAGCGAACTGAAGGTTTACAACATGGTTGGCGTTTTGGTTTACAGCCTCAGCGATTGCGACAATAATGTCGTCATTTCATTGGCCGATATGCCAAACGGCATCTACTTCGTCACGCTGACCACCAACGGCAGCACCGAGACCCGTAGATTTGTGAAAGAATAAAAACGAATAATGGACTTGTGGACTTTTAGACTTGTGGGCATTTGGATTTTTCCGAATTCTGCAAGTCTAAGAGTCTGACAGTCAAAAAACGATGGACTTGTGGACTTATGGACTATTAGACTTGTGGACATTTGGACTTTTCTAATTTCTGCCAGTCAAAAATTTCAAAATGTCAAAGAGTCTAAAAGTCAAATTGTCTAAAAGTCAAATTGCCCCTTTATCATGAAGAAATTTGCATTAGTTTTAGCCGGCTGTGGCTGGTTGGATGGCACCGAGATTAACGAAGCAGTGTGCCTGTTGTTGGCATTGAGCCAGCATTCTTGTGAAGTAAAGTGTTTTGCACCAAACCGTCCGCAGACACATGTCGTCAATCACTTTGCCGGCGAACAGGAAAATAACGAAGAACGTAACATTTTGCAGGAAGCTGCCCGCATAACGCGCAGAAACATTCAGCCTATCGAGGAATTCAAGGCTGATGATTTCGATGCCTTGCTTTTCAGTGGCGGTTATGGCGTGGCTAAAAACCTCTGCAATTACGCCTTTAAAGGTGCCGACATGGAAGTCCAGCCCGATGTGGCCCGCGTCATCTTAGAGATGCACGCAGCCAAAAAGCCTATCGGTGGCATGTGCATCGCACCAGTAATGTTTGCCAAGCTGATTCCAGGCGTTTGCGTCACTTTGGGCAGCGACGGAACGTCAGATGCCGCCAATGTCTTCAAGATGGGTGGCAATCATGTGCAGACTGAGCACGGCGATGTGGTGGCCGACAACGAAAACCTCGTTTTCACGACACCGGCTTTCATGCTTGATGCTACCCTGAAAGACATCTATGATGGCGCTTACAATCTGATTGATGCCATTTTAGAAGAAAAATAAGGAATCGATTCTTTATATGATTGACAAAAGGCCGCCCCGATTGGAGCGACCTTTTTGCATATTCCCCTAAAACAAGTCAGAATGTGAACCTGTTCGTTGCAATTCAATGATTTTTAGTTGCTTATTTCACTGAACTTTCTGAAGATAGTCTTCGAAACTGGAACAATATGTCAGTTCTCCATTACGGGCTGCCTCAATAGCTTTGCGTGTCGTAGCATTCGGAACGTCTTTTCCTTTGCAAACCTTAATTTCAGTGACACCTTTTAGCATCATGATGGCTTTCTTGACATTGTTCAACATGGAAGCATCTTCCACCGTTACCACTAATTGCGGTGCGTTTGCACTGGCAGTGTTTGTTGCATTCATATTTTCATTTTTCTTTTACAGCGCAAAAATACTGAAGTTTTTCAAATCGCGCAACAAACAACTGCATAATTGACAAAAGGCCGCTCCAATTGGAGCGGCCTTTTGTCAATTATGCAGTTGTTTGTTGCGCGATTTGAAAAACTTCAGTATTTTTGCGCTGTAAAAGAAAAATGAAAATATGAATGCAACAAACACTGCCAGTGCAAACGCACCGCAATTAGTGGTAACGGTGGAAGATGCTTCCATGTTGAACAATGTCAAGAAAGCCATCATGATGCTAAAAGGTGTCACTGAAATTAAGGTTTGCAAAGGAAAAGACGTTCCGAATGCTACGACACGCAAAGCTATTGAGGCAGCCCGTAATGGAGAACTGACATATTGTTCCAGTTTCGAAGACTATCTTCAGAAAGTTCAGTGAAATAAGCAACTAAAAATCATTGAATTGCAACGAACAGGTTCACATTCTGACTTGTTTTAGGGGAATATGCAAAAAGGTCGCTCCAATCGGGGCGGCCTTTTGTCAATCATATAAAGAATCGATTCCTTATTTTTCTTCTAAAATGGCATCAATCAGATTGTAAGCGCCATCATAGATGTCTTTCAGGGTAGCATCAAGCATGAAAGCCGGTGTCGTGAAAACGAGGTTTTCGTTGTCGGCCACCACATCGCCGTGCTCAGTCTGCACATGATTGCCACCCATCTTGAAGACATTGGCGGCATCTGACGTTCCGTCGCTGCCCAAAGTGACGCAAACGCCTGGAATCAGCTTGGCAAACATTACTGGTGCGATGCACATGCCACCGATAGGCTTTTTGGCTGCGTGCATCTCTAAGATGACGCGGGCCACATCGGGCTGGACTTCCATGTCGGCACCTTTAAAGGCGTAATTGCAGAGGTTTTTAGCCACGCCATAACCGCCACTGAAAAGCAAGGCATCGAAATCATCAGCCTTGAATTCCTCGATAGGCTGAATGTTTCTGCGCGTTATGCGGGCAGCTTCCTGCAAAATGTTACGTTCTTCGTTATTTTCCTGTTCGCCGGCAAAGTGATTGACGACATGTGTCTGCGGACGGTTTGGTGCAAAACACTTTACTTCACAAGAATGCTGGCTCAATGCCAACAACAGGCACACTGCTTCGTTAATCTCGGTGCCATCCAACCAGCCACAGCCGGCTAAAACTAATGCAAATTTCTTCATGATAAAGGGGCAATTTGACTTTTAGACAATTTGACTTTTAGACTCTTTGACATTTTGAAATTTTTGACTGGCAGAAATTAGAAAAGTCCAAATGTCCACAAGTCTAATAGTCCATAAGTCCACAAGTCCATCGTTTTTTGACTGTCAGACTCTTAGACTTGCAGAATTCGGAAAAATCCAAATGCCCACAAGTCTAAAAGTCCACAAGTCCATTATTCGTTTTTATTCTTTCACAAATCTACGGGTCTCGGTGCTGCCGTTGGTGGTCAGCGTGACGAAGTAGATGCCGTTTGGCATATCGGCCAATGAAATGACGACATTATTGTCGCAATCGCTGAGGCTGTAAACCAAAACGCCAACCATGTTGTAAACCTTCAGTTCGCTGATGTTGCTGGTGCATTCAACATGCAACTTGTCGCTAGCCGGGTTAGGATAGATGGAGGTGACAGCGCTTTCTTCATCAACTGAAGTGACATTCACCATGACAAAGTTGTTGTTAGGATTGCTGAGTGAATGAGCTGGCTGTGATTCGCAGGTTTGTGCGCCATAATCATAGAAAGCTCTGACCTGATAGAAACGCAGGCTCTTGGTATATGTTGCATCGAAGAATTCGTAGTGTGAAGCACCTTCGTATTCGATTTCGCTAATCAGATCGTAGGAGTTACCATTGGTTGAAGAGTAAACATTGAAACGGACCAAATTGTCGGTAAATTCAGCTGGAGCATCCCATTCGATAAGGGCACCGAAATCATTCTGGCCGTTGAAGACATAGCTGCCATCGAGGTTTTCAGGAGCGAAGCAAGGCAGTTCGATGTCGACGCAAGCCTGAACTGATGCTGGTGAAGGACCTTCGACACATTCGCTCTTCACGGTGTAGCAGTGATGACCTGCAGCAACGTTTTCATCAGTGTAAGCGGTGGTGTGGAGGTCTTCGGCAATCATGTCGCCATCTCTGAAGACCATGTATGACAAAGCTGAACTTGTTGAATTCCAAGTCACATTGACGTTGAAACCATCGAGATTGGCGTGAACGCCATTAGGAGCGGTGCAAGGAGCGCCAGTGGTAACGCAGACCTGGTTGGAAGCCTCTGAAACATCGCCGCTGATGCAGTTGGTCTTAACAGTGTAGCAGTATTGGGTGTTGTAGTTCAGGTTGCCATTGTCGGTATAGGTGGTGCCTGTCACATCATTGGCAATCATGGTGTTGCCTCTGAACACGCGGTAAGTGCCAGCGGTAGGTGAAGCTGTCCATGACAGTTCAACGGTGTTGGATGAAGCAGTGCCGGTGAGGTTGGTAGGAGCATCGCAAGGAGCGTTGCAAGTCAGGGCGAAAGAGCTGTTGGTGGTTGTACCGTTGTTGGTAGCAACAGCATTGATGGTGAAAACATGGCCGTTAGGTGTGTTTTCAGCTGCGCGGACGGTGAAAGCGTTGTTCACGGTAGCGGTGCCGCCGTTGCCCGACATGGTGCCGAATGTAGCGGTGCCATTGACGATGGTGAGGTATGAGTCGGTTGAAGAAATGGTGACGGTAGTGTTGCCTGAAGTAGGTGTTTCGTCATAGTTCTTCATGGTGACAGTCAGGTTGGTATTCTGGCTAGGAGCGATTTCGGTAGGGGTAACGTTGAAAACATGGATGCCTTCGAATGATTCTTCCAGCTGGCAAGCATTCAGGATAGGACGGGTTGGGGTGCCCTGATACTGTTCGCTAACCCAAGCCAAGAAGTGAAGATTGTCGAGGTCAACTTCAACACCGTTTGGTGAACCGATGGTTTCAGGAATTGAATAGGTGTAGGTTCTGGTAATCAAGGTGCCCTGTGTGGTAGGAGTGATAGGATCGCCCCATGTTGGAGTGATGATATCACGCAGAATATGCATATGGCAGTATTGGCCGTTGACAATCTGAGCCGGATTGGAGCTCATGCCCGACTGGCTGCCCATGATGCTGTCCTGCAGCATGGCAACGGTCAGATAGTTAGTGGTGGAAGCGCTGTTGCCGGTATAGTAAACTTCAACAGTAACGCTCAGTTGACGTGAACTATGGTCAATCATATAGATACCAGCCACGTTCACTTCGGCTTGCTGAGACAACTGCGTATTGGCAGTGCTTGTCCACTGACCTCTACCGATAGATGCAGCTGTTGAACGGTTGACGACACCGCCTGGGAAAGATGTGCAGTTGAAACCTTGGCTGCAGATTGCAGTACCATCGGTGGTGTTCAGGTTAGGATAGCTGGTTGGTGAGAAGCCACCGGCATGGACGTTGATAGCCCAAAATCTGCCAGGGTTGTTAGTAGCAATCTGGTTAGCGATGACGTGACCGTCAGGGCAGTAACCGCAGTTTCTTCCTGTGAATTCTTCCAGAATGACGTTTCTGTTAGCAGGAGTAGTTGAAACATAGTCCTGTGCATTTAGCTGAAAAGCAAAGGCCAGCAGGCAGCCTAACACGAAGGTAAACCTTTTCATAGTGAATGATTTTAATTGAGTTGATGAATATTTAATGTATTGACTATTTGACAATTTAGACATTTTGACTGTTTGACAATTTAGACATTTTGACTGTTTGACTGTTTGACTGTTTGACATTTCGACTGTTTGACTGTTTGACATTTCGAAATTTTTGGCTGGCAGAATTTAGAAAAGTCCAAGTGTCCACAAGTCTAATAGTCCATAAGTCCACAAGTCCATCGTTTTTTACTGTTAGACTCTTAGACTTGCAGCATCTTGAAATGTCCACAAGTCTAAAAGTCCATTATTCGTTTTTATTCCTTTACAAATCTTTGTGTTTCGGTAGCGCCATTGGTAGTGAGCTGGATGAAGTAGACTCCATTCGGCATATCGGCCAAAGAAACGACGGCATTGTTGCCGCAATCGCTGAGACTGTAGACCAAAGCGCCGACCATGTTATAAACTTTCAGTTCGTTGATGTTGCTGTTGCAAACCACATTCAGCTTGTCGGAAGCCGGATTCGGATAGATGCGTGCTACCAGAGCATTTTCGCCAACGGCATCATCTCTTTCAAATTCAGCCACGAGATTGCGGGAAGCTTCGGCAGCAAAGGTGTATTCCTCGTCAGTCGACACTTCGTTGCCGTTTTCGGTCCAGCGGACAAAATAATACATCAAATCAGCATTTGCTTCGGCGGTCAGCGTCACGGTTTCACCGTATGCATAGCTGCCTTCACCTGTTACGGTTCCGCCTTCGGCAGGATTGGCGGTGACATTGATTTCGAAGGTCTCAGGAGCAAATGCAGCCACAAGGTCGCGGTTGGCAGTTACATTAAACATATAAATGGCATCCGTCGAGACCTCATTGCCGTTTTCGGTCCAAGCCTCAAAAACATAATGAGGTTTGGCGCTTGCCGAAACCGCACAAGTCTGTCCGTAATTGAATGTGCCGCCACCCGACACGGTACCCATTTCAGGGTCGGTGCTGACGGTAACGGTGTAAGACTGTGCCGTAAAGTGAGCCACTAAGTTGCAGTTGGCAGTAACCGTGAACGTATAGCTTGCATTCGTTGAAACCTGCGTGTTGTTCATCGTCCATTTGTCGAAGACAAAACCTGTATTGGCCGTTGCCGTCACAGTGCAAGAAGCGCCACTATTGTAGGAACCGCCGCCCGTGGTCGTGCCGCCGTTGGCAGGATTCGATGAAGTCGTGACCGTGTAGCTGACAGGTGTGAAGTTTGCCACCAGACTGCGGTTGCCAGTCACCGTGAAAGTGTAGTTGGCTTGGTTCGAGACCTGAGTGCCGTTTTCGGTCCAACTGGTGAAATTGAAGCCCGAAGCCGGAACAGCATGAACCGTGCAGGATTGACCTTGCAGGAAGGAACCGCCGCCTGTGGTCGTGCCGCCGTTAGCAGGGCTTGATGATGTGGAGATGGTATAAGAAGGCTGTGTGAAATTAGCCACCAGACTGCGGTTGCCGTTCACGTTGAAAGTATAGCTGGCTTGAGTCGAGACCGGAGTGCCGTTTTCGGTCCAATTCACGAAATTGTAGCCCGATGCTGGCGTTGCCGTCACGGTGCATGACTGGCCAGGATTGAACGTGCCGCCGCCCGTGGTCGTGCCGCCATTGGTAGGATTCGATGAGGTGGTAACGCTATATTGCGTTGTGCCGACAGGAATGGTGGTCGTATAAGGCTGACGCTGAGGTTTTGTCACCACAATCATCACATAGCCCGAAGTTACAGGAGAGACAGGCACACTGACCGTACCCGATGCAGGCACCAAAGCAGCGCCAAGCAAAACATTATCCTTCGAAATGCCGACATACGAACCAGGTTGGGCACTGACAGTGAATGCATTGGCACCGCCAGGGAAAGTCTGGGCATGGCTTACGGTGTTGGCCGTAGGCTGCACACGGAAAGGCATGATGGAGCCATCGCCCAAAACGTGGTACGACTCCCAGTAATATTTGTTGTTCACACTGCCTTGGTAATTGCCGGCATGTGCATAGCAAACCGCAAGGTTGCCTACAAAGACCATAGAAGATACAGTGTTATAGGTATCATCCATCCAAACGCCATCATAAACACCCGTTGACGATTCAACGTTCGATGGGGTAGAACCATTCATCGTGTGGGTTGCACCGACACCGAAGTAATAGTCTTCATACCAATAGGAACTTGGGCAGGAACCAATGTAAGAGAAGGCACCTTTGTTCTCGGCACGAGTCAAGGCTTCGCCGAGGCATGTGCCATAATAACCGAAGTCAGCAGCCAGACAGCAGTTGCCCATGGCAAGGAAATACTTGTTGGCATTGGTCAAAGTATTGACGGCATTAACAGTGAAACTCGGGTCGGCCCAGCTGGTTTCGCTGCCGTGAGCCGTGTAGTTGATGAAACCTATACCGGTATTCATGGTACTGTAGCAACCTGAGTACTGGCCTTGTGTAAGATAAGTATTCACGTTAGTGAAACCATGAGCTGTATTATAATAATAGGTAGTAGCATAGTTGACGGTTGGCTGGCCCACACGCGGATTCCAATAGCTGTCCCAACCTGCAATCAAGGTAGTATTGTTCAGATAAGAAGGATCAGGCATGGCATACTGCTCGTATTGCAATATCTTGTTGATGATGGCCGTCAGTTGGGTGGTGTTTTCAGCTGACATACGGCTATAGAACATATCCGGGTAATCATCGTTATCAACCGAACCATAATAAAGGTCTGTCACTTTTTGTGACTGGCTACCCATGGTGTTCGGCACTTGCGCCACATCGCCGGCAATGATCAGGAAGGTAGGTGTTTCGCCTGAGCTGACACCCGTATTGTATTTGCCCTGAACAAATGAACGGATGGCGTTATAGGTAGAACCTGCCTGAGCCGTGGTGTAAACCTCGACATCGAAACCTTTCTGGATTTTCCAACTGACCCAAGGCTGCAAGGTGCTGACATAGTTTTCAGGAGCAATGACAAGCATGTGGACTGGATAAGCCATCAAGTCGGGGTGGTCGGTATAGACATCCAAAATCTGGCGGTAGTTGAACATCTGCTTGTAAACCACATCGAAATAGGGGCTGTAGGTATTGACCAACATGCGTTCGGTTTCAACGGCATCAGCGCCATCAAAACTGACTTCAACCTCAATGTCGTTGAACACACGCAAAGTGTTGGTGGCGGCGTTGTAGCTCAAAGGATTGACCACGAGCGAACCCACGCGAATGCCACGCAGCGTGCCCTGAACTTCGATAGAAGCGGTAGGAACCGTTGCCAAAGCTCTGGTTTGATAAGCATCCTGATTGTAGACAAACTCAATATCCTCGGGATTCTGGTCCTTGCGGACAGAAGGCTGATGAGGAACAATAGTATTGATGCCATAATCCGAAAGCTGATAATCGGTAGTCGTGAAACCGACAACGGAAACCGTAGGAGTAGCACCGAAAGGCACTGCCAAAAGTTCGTGAGTGGCAGGCAGCTCAGGCGTTCCGATTTCGCCCGAAGGATAAGCACCAGGAAGGGCTATTTCTGAAAAAACGCCTCTTTCCGATTGAAATTCAACGCTTTCGATAGAACCATAACTGAAAACGGCACGGAGAGCCGTCATGTCGCTTTTAGTGATTTCGGCACGCGATTGCGACCTCAAGTCGATGCGGCCATTTTGAGCCATAGCCATGCATCCACACATGACCAAGACGATAAACAGAGATAATTTTTTCATTAAAAATATGAGTTTTGTTGTTTACTATTTTCTCAGTCGCAAAAATAGTAATTTACGACAAAACCACAATACGTTTTCTATTGAAAAATAAAGGAAAAATCGCAGTTTTTATTTCAGCAATCGCAATTCCTTTTGGGCGTTTTCTTCGGAATAGACACAAGGCACCAAAACTTCGCCTTTCGGCCCGACAAAGCCATAGCGCGGTTCCTCGGAAGTCAGATTCAGGAGCGGCGGCATCGGCGAGGCCAGCTCCAAAAAAACGGGATGCCTCCCAAGAGTATCAGTGGCATCTCTCGGGAGGCATCGTGTTTTTAGTCCTATGACGAGGCGATTACTGCTCGATGGTGAACTCGTAATAGTTGTCGTAATCTTCGTGGACGGTCACCCAGAGCTTGCGGTTCTGAATGTCGTAGGTGCTGTTGTGTTCGGTGTACCACAGTTTCATCTCACGTTCATATTCGCCAGTCTCCTTGTAGTGCTTGAAGTCAGCGAGACTCTTTTGTACGCTCGGGTCGGCAAGGACTAATTCGACAGGAGCATCAGAGGTCGTATAACCTTCGATGGCGAACTCAGACTTCCAGAAAGGCTTCATTTCAGGGTCATAAGCCTGTGAGAAGCGAACACGCTTGAGGAGATTACGCATGCCTTCCATCGATTCGCCGCCTTCAGCATAGTTTTCAAGCAAGATGTTATAACGCTCGATACCATCGGCTGCAGGAGTGAATTCAGGCAGCAGGTTGACGTAGAAGTTGGTCATGATGTTCTGCTCCTTGACAACGGCTTCGTTGTTGATGAATTCAACCACGACGGTCTTCTCTGGGTCGCCGATCATGAAATGGAGGTTGAAGCCGCCCATTTCCTTGCCGATGACATTGTGGCCGTTGATGAAGTCGACAGCTTCGTCGACTGAGCCGCAGTTGTCGAGCAATGCACGAATCAGGAAAGGATTGCAGAGGTCAGGCATGCCTGGGTTGGTGCCAGGGTTGTCGCCGCCGTCGGCATAAGGAGTCACGTTCACGTTGCAGAACAGACCGGCATCGTTAATGCCGTCATACATACTCCATGGGAGGATATAGAAATCTTCTGGGGTGAGGCCCTTTTCGATGTCGGCGTCGGTGCGCTGCCTGACGCTGGCGACACCTACCGAGGCGTGGCGGCCTTCGCGGGCTGGAGTGTGAACGATAACTTCAGCAGTCTCGCTGATGAAGAAGTCGAGGTTCCGGCCATAGTAATTACCATTACGGACAGCCGAGCAGTTGAATTCAACGCCTACACGGTCAATTAGGAAATTTGGGATAGAGTCGCAGTAATTGTCGACAGTGACTTCCCACAGATAGTCAGTGATCTTAACAGGTTGGGCTTGGGTCTGGATCTGAGCCTGAGGGTCTTCATTTGAAACTGTCTTGCTCTGGCATCCTACCAATGCGAGTGATGCCAGAAGAATAATGAAAATGTGCTTCATAATAAAATTTATTTTATTTGACGTGGCAAAAATACAAATAAAAACTGAGAAACTGCTTAAAAAAGTCGCGTTTTTTATTTCAGCAATCGCAATTCCTTTTGGGCGTTTTCTTCGGAATAGACACAAGGCACCAAAACTTCGCCTTTCGGCCCGACAAAGCCATAGCGCGGTTCCTCGGAAGTCATGTCCAAAACCACCTTCCCCACCCCATCAATGAAATCGTAAGAATAATTGTAAACTGGTTCCACCATCACGTTTCCCGATTTGCCGATATAGCCGTAATGGACATCACCATCATCATTCTTTTCGGCAAAAACAGCCGCGCCATCATGGAAATTGCCGACATAATGGAAACCTTTTTCAAAAGCCTTTTCTCCTGTTTCATCAAGGAAAAACCAAGGGCCGTTTTCCTCTTGCTGAACGCGGAACAAGCCTTCGCTGAAACCGCCTGTCTTATAATAAATTGGTTCGATAACCACTTTTCCCGAACGGTCAATGTAGCCGAACCTACCCTTTTCACGGATTACGGCATAATCGCCACTGAAACGTGTGGCATATTCAAATGCAGGCGCAATGACAAAATTCCCCTTGCCATCGACATAGCCAAATTTATGGTTTTCAACACTTTGTCGAGGCAGCAATTCCTGCGGAAAAGCCGATAGCGACAAAAACAGGAAAGCCACAATCAGATTAAAACATTTGCGGGCAACCATAAGGCAATCCTCCAAAAACAATTTCTTTCGACTGCAAAAATACAGTGAATTTTACATTTTGAACATTTTTTTTCATCAAAAGGCTTGCACAAAAGAAAGTTTTCCTATCTTTGCAGCCGCAAAAGGGGGCATTAGCTCAGTTGGCTAGAGCGTTTGACTGGCAGTCAAGAGGTCATCGGTTCGATTCCGTTATGCTCCACAAATCATTATTAAGTCGCTGTAACTCAGCGACTTTTTTATTTTTACCATGAGAGGACTATCCCTTACCCTGCTGTTCATTTATCTTGCCGTCATCAACCTTGCAGGCTTCATCATGTATGCCGTTGACAAAGCAAAGCAAAAGACCCGTCGCATTCCTGAAAAAACGCTGCTCAACTTCGCACGTTTAGGCGGCGGTTTAGGATGCTGGTTGGGCATGAAAGTCTTTCGCCACAAGACCCTCCATAAGCAGTTCCGCATCACCGTTCCGCTTTGGACGATTATTTGGCTCGGATTTATCATTTTCATTCTCATTAAGTAGTACTTTTGCAACGACTTTCAAAATTAGCCGTGAACACGAATCTTGACGAACAGAAACTCAACGAAAAATACGAGATGATGACACAGAAGCCCGTCAAAAGGCTGATTCTGAGAATGTCCATACCGACCATCATCAGTATGTTGGTGACGAGTCTCTACAACATGGCCGACTCGTTTTTTGTAGGGCATCTCAGCACTGAGGCTGTGGCTGGCGTTGGCGTTTCGTTTGCTTACATGGCTTTTATCAACGCCTGCGGTTTCTTTTTCGGACATGGTTCGGGCAATTACATTTCGCGTGCCTTGGGTGCCGTGCAACGCGAAAATGCAGGCAAAATGGCGGCGACCGGGTTCTTCAGTCCGCTCATTTTCGGCACTCTGGCAGGATTGATTTGCTCCATTTTCATCTCGCCTTTGTCGCGGGCTTTGGGCGCCACCGATGCCATCCTCCCCTTTGCCAACGATTACCTGCGTTACATACTGATTGCCACTCCTTTCATGATGTCGTCGCTGACGCTCAACAACCAACTCCGATTGCAAGGCAACGCGCGCTTCGCCATGATTGGCATTGCTTCGGGCGCCATCCTCAACATCATTTTGGACCCGATTTTCATTTTCACTTTGGGCATGGGCGTCAGCGGAGCCTCGTTTGCCACTGCCATCAGTCAGGTTTTCGGCTGGTGCCTGCTGCTTTGGGGCACTACGCGCGAAGGCAATGTCCATATCCGTTTCAAGAACTTCACGCCTACACTGAAATTCTACCGTCAAATCGTAAAAGGCGGCCTTCCTTCCTTGATGCGACAAGCCTTGTCGGTTGTTGCAACAATCAGCCTCAACCGCATGGCCGTGCATTATGCCATCCCAGGTGAAGAAGCCTCGGTGGTGGCTGCATTCTCCATCGTGACGCGCATCATGATGATTTGCTATTCCGTCGTGCTTGGTTTTGGTCAAGGGTTTCAGCCCGTTTGCGGATTCAACTACGGAGCAAAACTGTATGGTCGCGTCAAGGAAAGCTATCTGTTTTGCATCAACTTGTCGTTGGTGCTGCTGATTATCATGGGCACTTTAGGTTTCGTCTTTTCGCCCGAAATCATCTCTGTTTTCCGCAGCGAAGACCCAAAATTGCTCGTTGTCGGCACACACGCCATGCGCTGGCAGTGCGTCGCATTTCCATTGATGGGACTCTGCACCATGACCAACATGCTTTTCCAAAACATCGGCTACACATGGCAAGCCACCTTGCTCTCGATGTGCCGCCAAGGCATCTGCTTCCTGCCCGCTGTCTTCATTGCACCTTTGATTTGGGGACTCACCGGATTAGAAGCCGCACAAGCCATCGCCGACCTGATGTCGTTCATCATTGCGCTGCCGTTTGCCATTAACATTTGTAAGGAATTGACACGATTAGAGGCGGAGAAAGTGAAGTAATCAAACTTACAGCACCATTTCCTTAAATCCGAAAACGACCGACAAACCTTTTTCAGCGAAATAACGCTTCACTTTTTCGACGTCCCATTCAGTGACAGCCATGAAAAAGTCGCCGCCCCATGCGCCTAAAGATTTGATTGTACCTGCAAAATCAGGGAAATGCTGCTGCAAAGGCTCACGGCCAATGCAATGGGAAATGATGTTTTCGTGCTCGTGCAAAAGACGGCAGAAATCATCAAACGAAGCATTGGAAACCAATGATTTTGTGATTTCGGAAACCTCAGCAATTTGCTTATCGAAATTCATCTGCCGCATCCTTTCCTTGAAATTGCCGACTTCCTTTGAAGAACTCTGTTTCTGACCCTGATAAACGAAAAAAAGCCTATCGGAAAACATTGGTGAGAATTTCACGGATTCAACTTGCGGATTTCCATCAACCAATTGATAAAGAACAGGTTGCTCAGCCGTAGCGCAAGCAATGTCGTAACCCGAACCGCCAAAAGTCATGCGCAGCAATTCGTAAGGATTCACATTCGCCCAACGCGAAAGATTGGCAATCAGCGTGGAACTGCTGCCCAAGCCCCATTCGGGATTGAAACCTAATCGGGTGACGAATTCCAAGCCGCCCTTTGAAAAAACATCAGGATTCAAATGCTTGACAGCCAGCAAAATGTTTGAAAGTTTTTCGGCCTTTACCCTGTCATCAGCGGAAATAACTTGTAAGGTTTCACGATTTAAATCGGTCGAAAACCACACGACATCAGGTCTGAAAGCAGTCCATTTCAGCAAGTTTTCATCTCCATCAAGCGGTTTCACTTCAAGACTTTGGCCGAATTTCAACGGCAAAGCCAATGACAATGCACCACGCAAGACGAGATACTCGCCTGTCAGAAGAAACTTGCCGTTGGAATGAAACAATGACATTATTTTAAATTAGTTGGTGATGGTTGAATCGTTTGAAGTTTAATCGTTTAATTGAAGAAAGTCTTTAAGTGGAGAGTTTAAAGCGGAAAGTGGTTTTACTTTTTGAACAATTTTTTATCAATTTTAAACAATTTTGAACTTTTTCTACCACATTGCCAAATTATTATTTTCTCAGCGAATCCAAATATTTTTCCACCGCTGCGTACGAAACGGTCTGGTCCTTGAAGAACTCACGCGCCTTGCGCTTTTCATCATCGGTGGCCTGCAATTGGTTGAGAATGTTGTTCAAGTGCATTTTCATGTGGCCTGCCTGAATGCCTTTAGTAGTCAAGGAACGGACGGCCGAGAAATTGTTTGCCATGCCCATTGTGGCGGCAATCATCATCAGTTCGGGGGCCGTAGGATTACCCAAAAGTTCCAAGGTCTTCTTTGCCAAAGGATGCAGACTCGTCAGGCCGCCGACTGTGCCCAATGCCATCGGGACTTCCAATTCAAAGCGGAAGACATTGTTTTCAATCGTGACCGAAGAAAGGCTTTCGTAACGGCCATTACGCGAAGCGAAAGTGTGACCTGCCGCCTCGACAGCGCGGAAATCGTTGCCCGTAGCAATGACCACGGCATCAATGCCATTGTAAATGCCTTTGTTGTGCGTTGTGGCGCGATAAGGGTCAATATGCGCAATGTCGACAGCCTTCTTGAATTTGCGGGCATATTCGACTCCCGACAAATGTTCATCGATGCCATTAAGCTGATTCACATCACATTCCACCCAAACCTTAACACGGCAGTCAGGCGTGTTGTTCGACAAAATGGTCATGATGATTTCCACCTTGCGTTCCGCTTCGGGAAGGTCGTTTTGCTCGGCAAAGAAATCCTGCAAACTGTGGCCGAACTGCTCCAAGACGGAATTGATGAAATTGGCGCCCATGGCATCGCCCGTATTGAATTCGGCGCGAATCTGATAATAATCCTCAATCTGGCCGGAGAAATCAATCAGATTGAGGCTCAAAATGCCGCCGCCGCGCTTAACCATTTTTTCGGTCATGGCGGCAGTGTCATTCAAAAGGCGTTCCTTAATAGATGGAAACAAAGCCTGTAACTTAGCCTTGTCACCACTCCAGCCAAAATGCACCTGGCCCACTTTGCGGACATCAATCACTTCGGCATGGAAACCTCCCCTTTCGCCCCAAAACTTAGCTGCCGCCGAAGCCGCAGCCACGACGGAGCTTTCTTCGATGACCATAGGGACAATGTAGTTTTTCCCATTGATCATCACATTGGGCGAAATGCCGTAAGGAATAAAGAAATTAGTAATCGTGTTCTCGCTGAACTCATCGAAAAGCTGCTGTTGCTTCGAGTCGGAGTGCCAGTAGCTTTTCAACAAGGAAACCACCTCGCCCGGATTCTCGAAGTAATTGGCTATCAGCTTTAACTTCTCCTCCTTGAGCAGTTTGGAAAATCCTTTTTTTATGCGTTCACGCGAGACCATTTACCATTCTTCCTCTTCAATAGTTTGTTCAGGCTGGATTTTTTCTTCCAATTGTGCGCCCCAATCCTCGGCAAAGGCTGCAATCTGTTCGAGATAGCTATCCCAAACTGGCTGATATTGTGGATTTTCCTTATCCATCCATTCTTCGCAAGGATGGCTTGACTGGGTCTTCTGCATGAAATCGGTAAGGGTGTAACGGATACGGCCGTCACGCACTTCAATCGTGAAGCGATAAGTAATCCAAGGCCACTTCGACTTGACTTCATCGCCATTGTCGAGTTGCATTCTGTGCTGACCTTTGAAAACCTTCACATCGGTCTGCTGCAACACGTTAGCGGCATTTTTATAATACGAATTGAGGAAGTTGGAATAGATGCGGTTGTGAACTTCTTCGTTGGTTCCCTGGGTCTGAATGACTTTCTGGAAACTGATTTTCTGCGTCTTAGGATCGATTGGCAGATTGGTTTGGGCAAACATTACCGTTGAAAAGAAAACGGCAACCAAAAGAAAAACTACTTTTTTCATTTCAATTCAATTTGATGACAAAATTAGGAATAATTACGTTTGTTTGATAAATACGGGGGTAGAAATTACAAATATCAGACCAAACTCACATTCTCACGACAAAAGATGTGGTATCGCTAACAAAATCGGGAGCAAAAACCGGATTGCCGTAATGATATAAGGTGGATTTTTCAACCACTTTTCCCATCAGATTGGCACCGTTTTTCACCTTGATGGTCGCCTCGGAATTGCTTTCGATTTCAACCTTGACCGAAGCCTTGATTTCAGTCAACGCCATATTTATCAGACTATTATCAGTAACTTGAATTTCAACATTTTCCACAGAACAATCGGACTGATTTACGAAAGTGGAATGATTATTGGCTATCACCGAAAACTGTGATTCTGCGTTTGGGAAACTCAAATTGCCGACAAAATGCGAATCTTCATCCATCGTGATATAAAAAGAACCTTCGCCCGAATAATCTTTCATCGAAGAAGCACCTTTGAGCGAAATGTTGCCGCCCGAAAGAAACATGCCGCCGACGCATGAAGATTCCTTGTCGAGCAAAGCGGTGAAACTTTTTCCGAAGCTTCCATTCACACTCACCTTGCAAGCTCCTGTCAATTCAAGCGATTCAAAATCAATGATATGGATTTTTGCCTTATTGACTGTTCCTGATACCAAATTGTCAGAAACAGTGAAACCAATTTCCAAAACGCCTTCCGTAACTGTGCATTTCAAATACGATTCCAAATAGGCCGAATATTCCAGTTCGACGAAGCATTTTTCGTCTTGGACAATTTCAATCTTCCAAGCTCTATCCGCCTTGAGCGAGTTGAAAACACAGTCTTGCAAAACCGTTTGCTGATGCACGGTCATGTCCAAATCCTTCTTGCACGATGCCAACGACAAAAAACACAAGGCAAAAACCAACACGGATTTAATTGGAACACGGATTGCACGGATTGACACGGAAATGTTTTGCTTGGGAAACATTAATCCGCTAAATCCTTGTTCACTTTTATTCTGTTTTTTATATTTCATAACATTGAATTTTAATCACTTACAAAATCTCATTACACATGATGATAGGGTTCGCCTTTCAAAATGGTGAAGGCGCGGTACAACTGTTCGACGAAAATCAGCCGAACCATCTGATGAGAAAACGTCATCGGCGAAAGCGACATTTTGGCGTTGGCCTTGGCATAGACATCCTGCGAAAATCCGTATGGGCCACCAATCACAAAAACGATGCGCTTGTTGCCTGAAGCCATCAGTTTTTCGATGTTTTCGGAAAATTCGACCGATGTGAACTGCTTTCCGTTTTCGTCCAAAAGAATGATGTAGTCGCCCGCCTGAAACTGCGACAGCAACAAAAAACTCTCCGATTTTTTCTGCAGTTCCTCGCTCAAGGTCTTGCGGTTGCGGATGTCGGGAATTTCCTTCATCTCGAAAGATGCATAATGCCCAAGCCGGCCAACATACTTCTTGATGCCGGTTATCAGATATTCATCGTCCGTTTTCCCTATGACAAGCAGTAGGATCTTCATTTTTTCAAAAAAACACCATTCAGACTAAGGGTAAAAGCCGTTTCATTAGTCTTATAAGTGATTTTGTAACAATTTTCTCTCGTTGTGGCCGTCGCGGGTAACCTTGGCGGCTTTTTTTCATGCCTTATTCCAGCACCTGATAGTGCTCAACCTCATACAAAATCGGGTGACCGGCCTCGTAATAATCCACACCATTCAGCACCTTGCCGAAAATGTAATATTGCAGGGAAACCAAATCGCGGCCATCGTTAATCCAGCCATAGAAACGGTCATGGTCAATCGGGTCAATCGGGAAGCCGTCTTCGGTGAACAATCCGTCAGGCGTATCGTTGCCCAAATCATCCTGCGTGCGTCTCTCAAAGGTGGTCATCTGGACAGATTTGCCATCCTTTGAATCCAAGGTGATTTTATGGAGATATGGCGAATGCGTAATGGAATCAAAACGTTCCGGAGAAACAAGATTATTCAGCAATGCCTCGAAACGCATATCGCTGAATGATGATAACAGATTGATTACCTTCAAAGTATCGAAAGGCAAATCGGCGTTATCCGACAAGCGCGTAAGTTTGTATTGGTGACGGCCTGTGTTTTCGACGCGGAAATCGGATGCATGTTCGCGGCCAAATTCGATGGTCAGCGACTGAATGTCGGCCAACTGCTCATGGAAAATAGTATGGTCGCGCCAGACATCAGGATCGGCAACGAAACGCGTGGTCAGGAAACCACGGAAACCCGGAATGTAGACAATGTAAGCCTGATCTGCACCTTCCTTCAACATGAAAGTTCCCGAACTGTCCTGCGTGGCATCGCCGACATAAAACACCTTTGTGCGCTTTTCCTTATAGAACAACTTAATCTTGTTGAAAAGATTAATGCTTGGCACGTTTTGGTAAATCTCAACTTTCGTACTTTCTGAAGCAAGCAGCGACACAATGTTGTCGTGGCTGGCAAGCGAAACCGGCTTGCTCACACGCACTTTGTACATGGTAGTCAGAATCTGCTGCACCTCTTTTGGGTGAGCTTTGAATTCCTTGTTTAAAATCCAAGTGCCATCGGCCTGACGCTCAAGCAAGGTTTCGTAATCCATTCGGTCGGCCAAATAAATCTTTGTAACCGAAGCCGTGTCCCAAACCATGAAATCGGACGAATCGCCGTGAATGGTCGAAAGATAACGGTTGCTCCAAATCAAAAGACCTGCAATGACGATAAGCACTGCTGCCAAAATAATGCTGCGAAGGTTTTTTTTCTTCATTTCTCAAACTTTTATGATACGGCCAACTAACGTTGCAGAAGCCGCAAAAATTATTTTTTACTGTATTTCTTTTTTCTAATGAATGCCATGACAAGACCAAGGATGACAATCAGACCGACAGGAATCAAAGTGTTGATTAACTGCCATTTGGCACGCGATTGGTTGATTTTTGTCTGGTCGAGCAAACGGATTTTCAGTTCACGAGAGCGGATGTCGATAATGCCTTCACCATCGACCAAATAACTAATGGCGTTTTGTATGAATTCCTTGTTTCCGTAAGTATTGCCCGTGTATTGGTCGAAGCCCAAAGCCAACGGCACCTGACGTTTCACATCAATCTGATTACGAATGATGTCGCCATCGGCCACCACAATCATAGCCGTCGGTTCGCTCTGGTCAAGGAATTGCATTTCCTCGCTATCGACGATTTCCTGAGGCAAACGGTTGGCATACAGCGATTCAAACGATCCTTTCAGCAGATAAGCCACGTTTTTGCCTTTCGACGGGAACATTCGCTGGTCGGGCGTTTGTTTCAGCATGGCCAAAGTGATGAAGACCGGCGAGCCCGAAACCTTGGTGTAATCCGATGTCTTCAGCAGCGGAATCTGGTTGATGCCGTTGGCCGAAGTGGTCGCATCGAGCGAACTGACGAAATCGGCCTTGATAGCGTTCATGTTACGCACCATCGGGTGGTCGGAAGCCGCCTGCAAAAGCGGGAAATAGAACCAGCGGAAATATTCAAGCTGCGCCTGGCCAGCCACCTGACCTGTACGCACAGGCAATGCGGCACAAGTCAAATCCAAAAGCAAATCGTGATTCATGCGCACGCCGTACTTGAAAAGCATGTCATCGAGGTTCAAGTCCATGTCGACGGCAATGGTCGATTCCTGCATCTGGAGGCTGTCCATGGTAGCCATGACCGGCTCAACGAGCCACAACACCTTGCCGCCGTGCATGATATACTGGTCGATGAGGAACTTGTCCTTTTCATCGAAAGGCTCCGTAGGTTTGGCAATAACGATGGCATCGAAACTTGGGAAAGCCTTCACCTTGCCGTTTTCATCGGCTTCGGTGCGGTGCATCAAGGCATCAATCTTGCCCTCGATGGCCACGCGGCTGACATTGTAATGTTGCGACAGGGTTTGCGTAATGTCGTAAACGTCCTTTTCCTCCAATTCGCCGTGACCTTCGATGAATGCCACCATCGGTTTTTCCAACTGCGTGATGCTCTTGACGGCTTCTATCAAGCGGAATTCAAGGTTTTGCATGGAAGCATTCAACGCCTCTTCCGACGACTGTCCCATCTGGCTTTCAAGCAAATCGACGGCCAATTCCTTGTCGTTGCCGTAACTGACCACGACGCCAGGCCAAATCACCATCTGCTTTGAAGAACCATCGCTGTTTTGCACCGATAGTTCCGTCGGATTCAGTCCCGCCTGATAAAGCGACCTGTAAACTTCGTTGCGTTCGGCTGCATCGGCAAAATCGGAAGGGTTAATAAATTCATAATCAATGTATTTCGAATAAGCCCTAAACTCATCCAACATTTCTTTCGTTTCGCGGCGCAGCTTCTTGAAACCTGCCGGGAAATCGCCTTCAAGATAGACCTTGAAATAGACATAATCGTTCAGTTCGCCCAAAATATCCTTTGTGGTGTTCGAAAGCGTGTAACGTTTTTCGCTCGTCAGGTCAAAACGGGTAAAGACGAAAGAACCTATCACATTTATCACTATGATAATCACCAAAGTAACGATGAACGAGACGATTTGGCTTTTCTTTAAACTCTTGCGTTTGTTTTCCATAATCAATCCTCCTTACCATTTGCGGCTCGCAAGAACCAGTTTTGTTGAACTTAAAAACAACACGATCACGCTGAGGAAATACAGCACGTCGCGCGTATCGACCACGCCACGGCTGAGTGAGCTATAATGCGTAGCCATTCCCAACTGCTTGATAAACAAATCGATGCTTCCAAACAGCGACATGGAATAAATCAATTCAAATCCGATGTAAAGAAATCCGCAGAGGAACACGGAAAGAATGAAAGCAAGGATTTGGTTGTTGGTGACCGAACTACAGAAAATGCCTATGCTAACGAAACTTGCGCTCAGCAAAAACAAGCCGATGTAAGAGCCCCAAATGCCGCCGCTGTCGAGATTGCCGACGGGCATACCGAGACGGTAGACCGAGAAATAATAGATAAGCGTCGGAATCAAGGCCAACAGCACCAATGCCACGCCCGCAAGGAACTTTGCCTGAATAATCTGCCAGTCCGACAAAGGTTTGGTGAGCAGCATTTCAATTGTTCCCGTGCGGTTTTCTTCGGCGAAACTGCGCATCGTGACGGCAGGCACCAAAAACAGGAAAACCCAAGGTGCAATGATGAAAAGGCTGTCTAGATTGGCGTAGCCATAATTCAAAACGTTGAAATCGCTCTGAAAAACCCAGAGGAACAGACCCGTAATCAGCAGAAAGACAACAATGACCATGATGCCTATCAGCGAACTGAGGAAGTTGCTAATTTCTTTCTTAAATAATGCGTACATACCTTATTTAGGTTTAAAACGGCAAAAATAAGAAAAAAACTTAGAAGCAGCTTTTGATTTGATTGAAAACAAATATAAGGTTTGGCCGCGCCGAAGAATTGCTATGCCTTCAACGAAGTTAAGTAACAATAAATAATAAGAAGCTGTTTAAAATTAAACTACATAATAAAGGACACGGGATTTCGAGACTGAGAGGTTTCGGGATGCCTCGT
>NZ_JBADWU010000108.1:0-4039 GCF_056203535.1 Candidatus Limimorpha sp.
GCGCGTGTTTTCGGAAAGACGGTCTGGGTTAACTACAATTAACTAAAAATCATACGAAAACCGGCATAACACGCCATTATAAGGCTGTTCCCGTAACATCATTTAACAGTTGGGTGCAAGGCTTACTGCAATGTGGGTTAAGTCTAATAGAAACCCTTAGTATTCCTCCTCGTTGAAGATGGATTGTAATATTGATTATCAATTAGTTGCGTGTTTTTGACTGAATTTTATACAAACAAATTCTGATCTCTAAGAAATTCTGAGTAAGCGTCTCCGCGATGACGCATTGACTCGCTTTGATGATCCATCTACCTTTGCAGGAAAAAGGATAAGATGGAAGAATCAATCCCGGCACAGGTCGCATCCCGTTATCGCAGGGTCATAGAAGGCTACAAGTCTCGGCTCAGGAGTAATCCTGACCTGAAGCTGAGCGAGTACTGTAAGGAGTCTCATACCAACTACAGTGGCGTTCTGGACTGGACGAAGCGTCACGGAATCAGCATCCTCGAACTGAGGCGGAAGGCACGTAGCGAAACAGCATGCAGTTCATCTGCCTCGAAATCCGATGGTGCCTTCATTCAGTTCATGCCGTCAGCCCGTGGTGCATCCGGCAATCTCCGTGGCATCAGCATCACCTTCCCTGACGGCGTAAACCTCACTCTTCAGGAGAGCAGCGTTGAGAGCGTGATCAGCCTGCTGACCATATATCAGTCACGCCAGAGAGGGGCGGAATCATGTTCGGACTAGAGAACAGCACCCGATACTTCATGTGCCAGCATCCGGTGAGCATGCGCAAGGGCATCGACTCGCAGTTCAACCTTGTCGTATCGGAATCCCCGATGTCGCCGATGACGGGCGATGTGTTCGTGTTCTTCTCGAAGAACCGGCAGTCCGTGAAGCTACTGAGGTGGGATACAGATGGCTTTCTTCTATATCAGAAGCGTCTGGAAAGAGGGTCTTTCGAGATGCCCCGCAAGAACGCCGACACTGGCTATTACGAGCTCTCGTGGGAGACTTTCAGCTTCATAATGTCCGGCGTCTCGCTGGATAGCGTATGCTTCCGCAAGCGCTACAGAACGCGCTTTATGAGCATATAATCTTTTGGCAATCAATAAAATAAATTGTAAAAACTCTTGCTTTTCCCATAGAAAGTTCGTACCTTTACCATATGGTAAAGGACATGATAATCGAGATCCTGAAGAGTCAGTTGGAGGCGGCGAATGCCACCATACTCACCATGTCCGAGGAGATGAAATCCATGCGCCGGTCATTCGAAGCGACCATCGCCGACCTCCAAAAGACGATAGTCAATCTGGAGAGTCTGCTCCAGGAACGTGACTCCTCGCTGGACAGGGCGACGAACGAACTTCGCGGGATGAGGGCTGTTGCCTTTCCGAAATCAGAGAAACAGAAATCTCCGGCCGCTCCCAAGACTGAGGAGGAGAAGGCTGCCGAGAAGAAACGCCGCGAGGAAGCCGTCAAGGCCCGCGGCAACAACGGCGCCAGACACAAGGAGCACTTCGAAATGGAGACGGTGGAGAAGGACGTATATCCAGAGGATGTGGATGAGAATCTCTGCATCGAGGTAGGTGTAAGGTACGCCACCCGTTACAGCATGATACCCCCGAGGTTCATCAAGACCATATACAAGCTGCACGCGCTCAAGAAAGATGACGTCATCTATAGCGGCAAGGCCCCTGTGACACCGCTTCTCAACTCCTGTTATGACGGATCCTTCGTCGCGGGCATCGCTGAGCTGAGATACCTGTACGCAATGCCCGTGGAGCGCATCGTGAAGTACTTCCGGAGCCACGGCTTCGACCTCGACAAGGGTACCGCGCACGGGCTTCTGGCGAAGACTTCCGACCTGGTTGACAAACTCTATGAGGCCATGGGCGCAGCTGTGAAGGAAGACGGTTACCTAAATTGCGACGAAACCTACCACAGAGTCCTTGTCGAAGCCACCGGCAACAACGGCAAGGGTTCCAAAAAGGCTTTTATCTGGGTAATCGTAGCTGCGCATACCGGACTCACATACTTCTTCTATGATGACGGTTCCCGCAGTCAGGAAGTGATATTGAACAAGCTCAAGGGATACAGCGGACTGGTCCAGTCTGACGGTCTGCGCGCATACAAGAACCTTGCGGCCGGATCAGGAGGAAAGATTGTGAGGCTTGCCTGTCTCCAGCACTGCAAGCGCGAGTTCCTCGATGACAGCCTGAAGGGAAATCCGGATGCACAGGAGATAATCGAGCAGTCGAATCTGCTCTACCACAACGAGCACCGGCACAGGATAGGAGAAGACGGATGGACTGTCGATGACAATCTGAAATGGCGGCGGGCATACGCCCCTCCGATACTGGCCAGACTGAAGGCCGCATTGACAAGGGTGCGGGACGATATGACAAAGTATCCTCCGAAATCTCTGATGCACAAGGCTGCGAACTACTTCCTGAACGAATGGGAAGGCATAGAGGCCATCGCAACCTACGGCGACGTCGCCTGGGACAATAATCTCATCGAACGCACGAACCGCCACGTCTCGGCATCGCGACACAGTTCGCTCTTCTTCGGAAGCCACGAGGGTGCGCAACGCGGATGCAAGTACTTCTCACTTGCCTGCACCTGCCAGAACCTCGGCATAAACTTCTTCGACTACTTCTCGGATATCCTTGGGAAATGCGCCGCGATGCCTAACGGAGCACCGCCCGAAGCATACCGGAATCTCCTTCCGGACCGCTGGACATAAGAATAGCAGGGCATCTCACCCTGCTTTCTTTATGCATCGGCCACATCCACGCGGAGACGCTTACAATTCTGATGAGCGGTTTGTTTGTATTTTCAATCTTCCCATGATTTTTCACAATGTGGAATTTTCATTCTTTGTGTGGTCACTCAAGGAAGGCTCTCAACAAATTCCCACAACTTGTGGGAATTTGTTTCAGAGGTGACGTTGAATAACTAACTCTTTGTTTGCAAAAATAATATTTCTCACACAAAACTGCACACAAAACTGCAAACGAGCAACGCTGATATTATCACGCTAACATTCATGCATACAATAAATTAGGTTTCAAGATTCCGTTTGCATTTTTGAAGAGTAGAGCGAGCTGGATTATTTATAACCAGTGTCATGGAACCTGTTAGTCCTTAATCTGTTTAAGTTTATTCAATTCGTCCCCCAATCCTATGGTCTCAACTTTCAGATCAGGTACAAACATCCAGTCGCAGTATGTCAAATCAAATTTGCCGTCATCCTCATATGGATACAGAATCTGTTCCCAATCACATTCCTCAATTTCATCGTCGGGAAGATCTGCTGGATTCACTTTGATTACAATCACCCTGCTAGTGCGTCTGTCAAGAACGATAGCAAACTTTATATCATTGATTTCCATGAGGATAAATTATTTCATATCGATGTAGTTAACACCATCCATTACCATATAATCAATCTCAGAGAGATGATAATTACATACCACACTCAGGTATGTCTCAATAACGTCAAGCAAGCCATCTTCTCGCGTCAGTTTGCGAAGAGTATGTTCAACGGAATGTTCAATGAAATAGGTTTTCAAATCGCCCGCCTCAGGGACATTTTCCAAAATGTCAACTCTCCCGGTTTCGTAATTCAATACAGCTATTCTCATAACACTCAACCTGTTTAAAATATAAACAATGAGCATAATTCCGCCAAAAACCAGAAAATCAGCAATTAGAAGATAATCTCTTATAAGAAACCTCGGACGGATTATAGCCCCTTTCTACAATCCAAAGATTCTGTTTTAACAGATTGTCCAATGCGTCATTTTCATCAACACCGCATGCAATACCTAGTAGCTGGCAATTCTCAATACTCTCACCATCAGGAGCTTGTGTAAACCCTTCGGTTGTGTAAAATGTATTTTGACACGTAATTTTGGACACGATTGCCACGTAAAAGTGAACACTTGAAGTCCATCAGCGAAGGTAGTTATTTTTCTTTATTTTGTTTTCTTTTTCGTTCATCCATCCATTCTTTTGTGGCCTTCAAGCGGAA
>NZ_JBADWU010000109.1:0-16907 GCF_056203535.1 Candidatus Limimorpha sp.
ATTTGGATATTCCAATCCTTTAATGGAGTGCCAATGGATTCAATTTTTTTCTTAATACTCTGTTCTATCGGTGATAATATAACCCAACTTGCATCTCCAACAAAACCACATTCCATGCCCTTTTGCAGCACAAAAACGCTCTGTTATTTTTCACCATCTTTTTGCCTTTTCAGGAATCGGCTTAAAGTGTTCCTGTCAACCTTGCATATTTTTGCAATTTTCCGTTGTGAGACACTCTGTTTTTGTAATTCTTCAATCAGGATCTCTTTTCCTGAAAGTTTATATTTGTCTGGTGAACTTTTCCTTCCTTTGGGTCGTCCTAAAACAACTCCTTCCGCCTTTTTCCTTGCCAAAGCTTCTTTCGTCCTTTGGCTAATCAGGTTGCGCTCTATTTCGGCACTCAGTCCAAAAGCAAATGCCAGCACTTTGCTCTGAATGTCGTCGCCGAGGCGGTAGTTGTCTTTGATAGTCCAAACCTTGCATTCCTTTTTCATGCAGAGGCTGAGAATTTCCATTATCATAAAAAGGCTTCTGCCAAGGCGCGAGAGTTCCGAACAGATGATGGTGTCGTCTTTCTGCACCTTTTTCAGCAATTGCCCCAAAGCTCTTTTGTCGTAGTTCTTTGTGCCAGAAATGGTTTCCTCAATCCAGCCGTCAATTTTCAGATTGTTTCTGTTGCAGAAATTGTTGATTTCAAACCTTTGGTTTTCAACTGTCTGTTTGTCGCTTGAAACGCGAATATATCCGTAAATCATAATGCTTTTGATTAGAATTACGGTTAATATAAGAATTCCATAAATTTGTCAATGCCTGAAATGTCGTTGGCTCATGATTCACAGCAATGGTAAACAAAGAATTGCTAAAGTGGTGCCTTTCTCTGAAAATAATTATCTTTGCAGCCGATAGAAAGCAAAACTTATCACCAACCTTGCAAAGAATCCGACACATCATTGGGAAAGAACTTCAGCCGCACTAACCTTATATCTTCCTAATTTAGCGCATCGAAAAACCGACAAAATGACAATAAAACCAACCATAGCATACCTTATTTTACTCATCACGATCATTTGCTCCTGCAAACCGACCGATGAAAAACCATATACTCCAACACCCTACGCCATCGAAACGCCAAACTACTTCCCTACCCTCACCAATATTCCGCCCGACAATCCCATGACGGAAGAAGGTGTCGCCTTGGGCAGAAAACTGTTCTACGACAGCCAGTTATGCGGACGGCAAGATGGATCAGGCATCACGGATTGCGCTTCCTGTCACCATCAGGAAAACGGCTTTGAAAGCGGACACGGCGATTTGGGCACACATCATGTGATGCTGCCTTTGGTCAACTTGGCATGGAACACGACGGGCTTAGGCTGGAACGGCGGCGTGGAAAGTCTCGAAGACATGGTTTTGGCTGCGGTAACTGCGGAAAACGAAATCGACGGCGACACGACACAAATCGTGCAGCTGCTGCAATCGACCGAGGAATATCCCGACCTGTTTTTCAAGGCATTTGGCAGCAGCAGAATCACCTTTGTCAACATCGGGAAAGCCATCGCGCAATTTGTCAGAAGCCTCGTTTCCGCCGACAGCAAATTCGACCGTTACCTGCGCGGCGAAGAACAGCTCACACAAGAAGAACTGAATGGCTACCTGTTGTTCGTCACGGAAGAAGGTGCCGACTGTTTCCACTGCCACGGCGGAGGCGGCAACGCGCTTTTCACGACCAATCTCTTCTACAACAACGGTTTGGACAGTATTTTCACCGACCCGCAAGACCGCTTTTCAATCACTAAAAACCCTTCCGACAAAGGAGCATACAAGGCACCGACATTAAGGAACATCAGTCTTACAGGACCTTACATGCATGATGGGCGATTTAAGAATTTAGACGAAGTCATCGATTTTTATTCCGAAGGAGTCTGCTATTCCGAGCAAATCAGCCCACTGATGCACCATGTGATGCAGCAAGGCGTGCGCCTCACCGATGAAGAAAAAACGCAACTGAAAGCCTTCCTCAACACTTTGACGGACGAGAATTTCATCAATAATCCTAATTTTTCAGAACCAACGCAATAATTCCTTATTTACAAAAAATATGTATTTTTGCACCCTAAACTAAACACTATATGGCAAAACCAATAGAAGCGACACCAATAATTGAAGGAGAAGATGCTTATGCATTCTTTGTCGAAATGGAAAAAGGAGAAAAAGCATCCAAAGAAGAAAGAAAAAGAATCGAAGAAGGAGCAAAATTCATAGAATCCTTGCTCACATTCGCTTTTTGATTGATTCAATGCCAAGCAATCCTTTCTTTCCACGCCGTTTCAACAGCTACAATGCTTATTTCACCAAGCAATTCGGTAGCCGCGTGCAGAAAATCAGCATCGATGCAGGTTTCAGCTGCCCGAACCGCGATGGCAAAATCAGCACAGGCGGCTGCACTTTCTGTAGCAACGATGCTTTCAATCCATCCTATTGCCGACCTGAAAAATCCATTCGCCAACAGATTGAAGAAGGCATTGAGTTTCACAAACGGCGTTATCGCCGCGCCAACCAGTATCTGGCTTATTTTCAGCCTTTTTCCAACACCTACAAGCCGCTTGAAGAACTGAAAAAGATTTACAATCAGGCACTTGAAATCCCCGAAATTGCAGGCATCGTCATCGGCACGCGCCCCGATTTGATTGATGAAAACATATTGCAATATCTTGCAGAAATCCAAAAAACGCATTATGTGATTGTGGAATACGGCATCGAAAGCGTTTACGATGCGACCCTGAAACGTGTCAACCGAGGCCACGATTTCGCCACGGCGCGAAACGCCATTGAACTTACCGCATCATTCGGTTTGCCTTGCGGCGGACATTTCATTTTTGGTCTGCCCGGCGAAACCAAACCCATGATGCTCGCCGCCGCCGACATCATTTCACAATTGCCTTTTACCACCGTGAAATTCCATCAGCTTCAAATATTCAAAAACACGGCGATGGCCGATGAATATTTACAACACAAGGAAAACTTTCATCTGTTTGATTTAGAAGAATATATTGATTTTGTCATCGGCTTCGCCGAGCGTCTGAATCCCGACATTGTCATTGAGCGTTTTGCCGGAGAAGTGCCACCTCGCTATCTGATTTCCGAACCTTGGATGAAATTGCGTTATGATGAAGTTCTCGCCCGCATCGAAAAACGCATGGAAGAACGAGGCACTTGGCAAGGGAAATTCGCTGTTGTTTCTCCAAAAGTATAAATTCAATCAGGCAGACAACTTGTTGAATTTATGTGCTTGCACATATAAAGTTTTCTGTCAAATATGACGAATCCAGAATTACCAAAAATCTACAGCATCAACGGAAGAAAAAATCACTTGTCCGGATAAGCAATCCTGACATGATAGATGCTCATCAGTTTCTTTTTCAGTACTTTCTTGATAGTTTCGAAGTCGCGCAAAGTCAAGTCGGTATTGTTGAACTGACCCGCTTCGGTCTGTTTGGTGATGATGTTGTCCACCAAATCGCCGATGCTCTTTTCCGTAGGTTCTTTCAGGCTTCGCGATGCAGCCTCGATAGAATCGGCCATCATCAGCACGGCCGTTTCACGCGAGAATGGCTCTGGACCATGGTAGGTGAAAGGTGTCGGGTCGACATACACGCCCTCGCCTTGTTCCTTTTGTTCCATGATGTAGAAATAATCCGTGCGGCGCGTGCCGTGGTGCGTGCGGATGAAATCGATGATTTGTTCCGGCAGTTTCGCCTCGTGCGCCATTTCGATGCCGTCCAATACATGGGAAATGATGATTTGCGCACTTTCAACATTCGAAATATCGTTGTGTAAGCTAAAACCATTCCGTTGGTTTTCAGTAAAGTACATCGGATTCTTCATCTTGCCAATGTCGTGATACAAGGCACCTGTACGCGCCAAAAGCGCATCGCCACCGATTTCAAAAAGCACCTCTTCGCAAAGGTTCGCCACCTGGAAAGAATGTTGGAAAGTGCCCGGCGCCGTGGATGCCAACTTGCGCAAAAGCGGACTGTTCGTATTGCTTAACTCCAACAAAGTCAACACGGTGGTGAAACCGAAAATCCTTTCAAAAAGACTGATTAACGGCAAGGAAAGCAAGGTGAACAAGGCATTCAAGCCAAGCAAACCTATGGTTGAAACGTCGATGTCGGAATCCGTCAGGAAACTAAACGCCACGTAGACAAACACATACACCAAAAACACGAAAAACGATGTCTTGAAATAGGTGACACGCGCCGTGCGCTGCGTCGAAAGGGTGTAAATCACCACCGAGCAAACCATAATCTGCATGAAGATATACTGGAACGGATTCGGCACCGCTATGGAAATCAGCAAGATGGTGAAAATTTGCGTTGCAAAGGCCACGCGCGAACTGAAAAACGTAACCATCATAATCGTCAGGATGCTGACCGACATGACCAAGATATAAGCCGGGTGAATCGTCATAATCCAATATGAAGGAATCACCATCATCAGCATCATGACAAGAATCATGTTCACTTTACGCAACTCGCTGTAAATCTCTTTCTTATGAAGCAGATGCAGATAAACCGCAAAGACCACAAAAACCAAAATCACCAAAGCCAACTGGCTCAACTGCATACGCAACGTTTCGCCTAACGACATTTCGCGGCCTGCATATTCGCGCTGCAAGGAAGTCAGAATGGAATAAATGCGTTCGTCCACCACCTGACCTTCCGTCACAATGACTTCATCTTTCTGCACCATACCGTAGGTGAGCGAAACCGATTGCTTGGCCACATCAAGTTCCTGCTTGGAGAGCGCGGCATCATAAAACACATTTTGTCCTATATTATTGAGCAACAAAGATACAAGCAACTGCTTATCAACATCATCATCGGCACTTGCCACCCAGTTTTGCACCATTTCGGTAGCGGTATTCATGGTAAACATTGAGTTCAGTTGCACGGTTCGCGCCACCTTATTCCTAACCAAAGTGACCGGCGCTTCAGGATCCAAATCATCCAAGGCCTTATCGTAAGCCACCACGCCGGAATTTTCAATGGTGTCGTAAACGCTCAACAACAATTCCTGAGTTTTCGCCTTGTCATGCGCACCTTCATGCCACTGCTTTTCAAAATCATAAAGCAAGCTTTCGCGTGCGCCATCCATTTTGGCGTCATCGAAGCGGAAAATCGGTTTTACTGACTTGCTAATTCTGTCATATTCAGCATTTAGCGTCTCATCATCCTTATAAATCGGGAAATCGAAAGGCGCATACAAAGTCTCATGCTGCCAAGGCTTCGACTTCGCAAATTCATACTTGAAAGTTGCGGCACGCGGCATCTGCCAAAACACCAAAGCAATGGCACCAACAAAAGCCAACGCTTTGATGACATCATAATAGGAATGTGCAAAATCGACTATCGAGGCACGTATTTTTTCAAACAATTTGTTCATAATCACTGATTTAAACAAAGTCAAACGACTTATTTCGGAAAGCGAAATTAAAAATAAAAGCCGTAAGAATCACATTTTACGTTAAAAAAACGCTAATTTAGCGGCAAAATTGAAGAAAATGGAATACGGAATCTGCACACAATCGGCCATCGCCATCCGCAAGGAAAACGGCCACACGAGCGAGATGGTCAGTCAGTTGCTTTACAACGAGTTATACACAAAATTAGATGAAAAACCAGAATGGGTTCTCATCCGCACCGAACTCGACCAATACGAAGGCTGGATTCCCGCCAAACAGCATCACGCCATCAATGGAAACGAGTTCTTACAGTTGAGAAACAGCAAACTTTTCATTGTAAATCAACCTGTTGCACATTACAAAGACAAAATCGTTTCCTTCGGGACGCCTTTGTTTGAACCCGCTGAATGTGCCGCCGAAATGCCGCAGGCTTTCCTGCCACAAACCATGATTGACAACGCCCGCAAACTTCTTGGCGCACCCTACCTTTGGGGCGGCCGCACGGTGATGGGCATCGACTGCTCTGGCTTCGTGCAGCTTTGCGCCCGCAGTGCGGGTCTGCTCCTGCCACGCGACGCCTCGCAGCAAATCAATTGCGGCGAACTGGTTTATTTCCTTCAGGAAACACAGCCCGGCGACCTCGCCTTCTTCGGTAACGAAAACGGCGCCATCACCCACGTGGGCATCATCATTGGCAACGAGCAAATCATTCATGCATCGGGCGAAGTCCGCATCGATTATTTGGACCAGACCGGTATATTTAATAAGGAGCGCAATATGCACACGCACCAGTTGGTGGGAATCAAGCGATTGTTGTAGATTTTGCGAACTCATAATCCGAATTATTCGTATTATCAGTCTGTAAAAGTGAACAAACATTTAGCTAAGGAACTTTTTCCCCCCGCTGATTTCGCTGACTTCCGCAGAGTTTTTAAACCGTAGATTACACTGATTTTCAACAAACTACTGATTTAACAGATTTTTACAGATGAATTTCAAATGCGTCCTTCGACAAGCTCAGGGAACAGCGCATGAATTGATACGGATTGCTGGCGTACGAAAAAATTTACTCGTAATTTACTCGTTAAATTTACTCCACATTTACTCTTTACCGCCTTGGCGGAACATGATTTTTTTAGACCGCCGAATACGTTGATTACACTGATTTTCAACAAAGGCAGCAGAAAAATTTATCGCCACATTCACAAAAATTTGCGTTTCAATATTAAAAAAAACTATATTTGCCCTTTCAA
Source organism: Candidatus Limimorpha sp. (assembly GCF_056203535.1). Lineage (NCBI taxonomy): Bacteria > Pseudomonadati > Bacteroidota > Bacteroidia > Bacteroidales > Candidatus Limimorpha > Candidatus Limimorpha sp. Next base: position 6,718 of record NZ_JBADWU010000109.1, read on the forward strand.
AATCGTAATTACTATACTAACAATTAAAAACGCATTATAATGAACAACGCACTCATTACATTTGCAAAGCCGGAAAACGAACCTGTGAAATCATACAAACCAGGCAGCCCGGAACGCATTGAACTTCAGAAAGAACTTGAAAGACAATCAAATGAAGTTGTTGAAATACCGATTATCATCGGCGGCAAGGAAGTCCGCACCGGTGATATGGGCGAAGTGGTTATGCCTCACGACCACCATCATGTCATTGCCCGCTACCACAAAGTTGGCGAGAAGGAAGTGAAGATGGCCATCGACGCAGCCATGGCAGCCAAGAAGGAATGGGAAAACACGCCTTGGGACGAACGCGCCTGCATCATGGCACGCATCGGCGAAATGCTGGCTACCAAATACCGCGCCCGCATCAACGCAGCCACCATGCTCGGCCAGAGCAAGAACTGCTTCCAAGCCGAAATCGACTCAGCTTGCGAAACCATCGACTTCTTCCGCTATAACAACTACTATGCAAGCAAGCTTTACGCTGAACAGCCTGCATCGGCCAACGACCAGCTGAACCGCACCGAATACCGTCCTCTGGAAGGTTTCGTGATGGCCGTCACACCATTCAACTTCACCTCCATCGCTTCCAACCTGAACATGACTCCAGCCTTGATGGGTAACACCACTATCTGGAAGCCTTCGACAACCGCTTTGCTATCGAACTATACCGACATGCAAATCTTCATGGAAGCCGGTCTGCCAGCAGGCGTCGTCAACTTCCTGCCTGGCAAGGGCAGCCTGATTGGCAATGTCGCCTTGCAGCACAAAGACTTTGGTGCCATCCACTTCACCGGATCAACCGCTACCTTCAAGAGCCTCTGGAAGATGGCTGGTCAGAACCTCGACATGTACAAGGCTTATCCTCGTCTCGTCGGTGAAACTGGCGGCAAGGACTTCATCTTCGTCCACAACTCAGCCGACCCACAGGAAGTTGCCGTCGCTATCGTCCGCGGTGCCTTCGAATTCCAAGGCCAGAAGTGCTCAGCCGCTTCACGCGCTTACGTTCCAGCTTCGATGTGGAACGAGGTCAAGAACCGTATCGGCGACATGATGAGCACCATCAAGATGGGTGATGTGAAAGACTTCACGAACTATGTCAACGCTGTCATCGATGAAGCATCCTTCGACAACTGCAAGGGCTACATCGACCGCGCCAAGGCTTCGGCTGACGCTGAAATCGTGTTTGGCGGCAACTGCGACAAGACCATCGGTTACTTCGTTGAACCAACCGTCATCCTCGCCAAGAATCCTCACTACGAATCCATGGAACAGGAAATCTTCGGACCTATCATCACCATCTACGTCTACGAAGACAACAAGTTCGAAGAAATGCTCGATGTCTGCGACCAGACTTCTCCATACGCCCTCACAGGCGCTTTCTTCGGCAACTGCCTCAAGGCTCAGAAGATTGCCAACGAAAAGCTCAAGTATGCTGCCGGCAACTTCTATTTCAACGACAAACCTACGGGAGCTGTGGTCGGCATGCAGCCATTCGGCGGCGCTCGCGCATCAGGCACCAACGACAAGGCCGGCGGCCTCTGGAACCTCATCCGCTGGACCAACCCACGCGCCATCAAGACGACATTCTGCCCTGCAAGAAACTACGGTTATCCTTTCCTTGCACAGGATTAATAACGATTTAATTGTTTTTGAAAAGAATCCGCCAGCAAAACTGACGGATTCTTTTATTGCCTTTCGGAGAAAAACCGTACCTTTGCCCCGAAAAACAAAAAAAACAAGATAAGCTATGAGCGAAACAACTTTGAACAATCTGCTTGAATACCTTTACGATGCGCTGACACCAAGCAATATGCGCTGGGTAGGTGAACACCTTATCAAGCAAGCCAATCATAAGGAGGAATCGGCGAAGCCCTACACTATGGAAGAAATCAACACAAGGATTGCCCAATCCGAGCGCGACTCAGTCGAAGGCAAGGTGTATGATTTCGACGATGTGATGCGTGAACTCGAAGAGGAACTTGAAACGCCCACGACAATATGAAAGTGATGATGACCGATTTTGCGAAGAACCAAATCCGCAAAACCGCCAGATATATTAACAAGGAGTTCGGCAGACAAAGCAAAGACAAATTCTTGCTTGAAGTAAGCCAAACGAAATGTTTACTTGAAACAAACCCTTTTCTTGGCTCAATAGAGCCACTATTAGCCGATAGGCCAACGACATACTATAGTATCGTCGTAAATCATTTAAGCAAAATGGTTTACCGTATTATGGACGACTATCTCGAAGTGGCGGACTTCTGGGACACACGCCGCGAACCGGAAAAACAGGCAGGGCAAACGAAATGACGGTTACGTCTCTTTTATATCTATTTTGTTCATCTTATCAAACATATTTCATCATAATTTTTCAACGCATTGAACAAATTCAAATAAAATTCGTAAATCTCAAAAAAACAAACGTCCCAAGAAACGCATCATCAAAAACCATATATTTGTTCAATGAGCAAAACATTTTTATAATGAATTTGTTTTGCGTATTGAACAAATTAGTATCTTTGCAACCATAAACATTTTGAATATGGAAACGCTGATTAACAGGCATAAACGCCTCATTTCACAAGTAAAGACCAACCTTGTGCGAAGCTATATCGACAAAATCGACTGGGACACGAAGCTCATTGCCATCAGAGGAGCCAGAGGCGTAGGAAAAACGACATTACTGCTGCAATACATCAAGCTGAACTATGGAAGCGACACAAAAAGATGCCTTTACGTGAGTTTGGACAGCCTTTATTTCAGTCAGCACACCCTGTCGGAATGTGTGGAAAAGTTTTACCAAAACGGCGGCGAACACCTTTTTCTTGATGAAGTTCACAAATACCCATCGTGGAGCGTTGAGATCAAAAACATTTACGACGAATATCCCGACCTGAAGATTGTATTTACCGGCTCGTCGCTCATCAATATTCTGAATACCGAAGCCGACTTGTCGCGGCGTTGCATTGCCTACGATATGCAAGGCTTATCGTATCGTGAATTTCTTTCGCTTTACAAAAAAATAGATTTGCCGTCTTACAGTCTCAACGAAATTCTCGAAAATGCCGACGACATCTGCAACAAAGTAAACGAAAAAACACGTCCGCTTCAGTATTTCGACGAATACCTGCGTTATGGCTATTACCCTTTCTATCTCGAAAAAACGCAAGACTACTACACAAGAATTGAAAACATAACGAATATGATCCTCGACATCGAGCTTCCGCAACTTTGCAGCGTTGATGTCGGAAACATCCGGAAAATCAAAGCGCTGCTTCAAGTCATGGCATCAGGATTCCCGATGATGGTCGACATTTCGCGATTTGGCACCTTGTCGGGGCTTTCAAGGACAACCATTCTTTCCTACCTTCAATATCTGGACAGGGCGAAACTCATCTCTTTGCTCTATTCCGATGAAACATCCGTAAAGAAAATGCAGAAACCCGACAAAATCCTCATGGAAAACGCGAACTTACTTTACGCCATCTCGTCCGAAACCGTAAACATTGGCACCGCGCGGGAGACCTATTTCTGCAACCAGTTAAGAAACAGCCACACAGTGGAATACGCGTCAAAAGGCGACTTCCGCATTGATGGAAAATACACCTTCGAAATTGGCGGCAAAAGCAAAGATGGCAAACAAATTGCCAACATCGAGAACGCCTACATTGCCGCCGCCGACACAGAATATGCAAACGGAAACAAACTCCCAATTTGGCTGTTCGGCATGATGTACTAACCAGCAAAGCAGTTTGTTCAAAACTGACAAGACTGCGTCAGGAACCTGACGCAGTCTTTTGTTTTCGATGACAAAATGAATTTAGGCGCTTAGAAATTGTAATACAGTCCCAAACTCACCACCGAGGCATCAAACGTCATTCCGAAGCCTTTGTCGCCGAAATACTTGCCATCGTCGTAGCCAAGGAAGCCCATGTGGGCGACAGCCGTCCAATGTCCCGTAGGCGAGAACGCTACACCAGGCTTGAGACCAGCTCGCCATGCCGTGCCATCTGAAAGGAAAGCCATTTCTGCGCCACCATCAAGGAAAAAGCTAAACTGATCGACGTATGCCAGATTGCAACGGATGTATGGACTCACCACAAATGCATCTGTTGTGTGGTCGTCGCCCAAATCATCCTCATAGCTGTAATAATTGTAGCCGAAAGCCGCAGCCAGACTTATCGGATTGTCGTAAAAACTGTATCCGATTTCAGGCGCAATGCTAAACTTGGTTTCGGAATCACCTTGCCAAAAGCTCATGTTTCCACCCATCCAACATTGGGCGTTGGCCGCAAACGTTCCCACGAATGCAAGAGCCATCACTAAAAGTAATTTTTTCATATTATTTTGGTTGTTAGTCGTTTTGCCTACTCTGTAAGATTTTCGGCATCCTCTTGGTGACATAACAAAACACCTTTCAACTTGTTCGCAAAAAGGCACAAAAAAAAAGCCCGCCAGAAGGCAGGCTTTTAATAAGCATCAGATTCTTACATTAGAGTGTCCACCACACGCCGAATGTGAAGGCTGAGTTGTCGACATTCAGACCGAAGTTTGAAGCACCATCTTCAATCTTGTCATAGCCGAATGAACCGATGTGAGCAGCAAAGGTGATCTTGTCGCTTGCAGCAAATTTGATACCAGGCTTGAAGCCGAACCAATATTCATTGGATTTTGCATTGTCTACCATTGGAGTTTTCACAATTCCATGATTCCAAGAGAAACCACCATCAATAAAGAAACCGACTTTACCGAGTTCAAAGGCAGTGTAACGAACGTAAGGATTCACAGTGATAGCATTGAATTTGTAATCATTGCCACCTTTATCTGCAAATAGATCAAGACCTGTGATAGCAGCAAAATCAATTGCATTCTTTGCACAAGCACCCTGATAGCCCAATGCGAGAGCGATATCCCACTTTGGAGCGATTGTGTAACCGATTTCAGGAGCAATGCCGTAGGTGAAAGCTGCATCTGCATCTTCATTCACTTTCAATCTGTTGAAATTGACGGAACCACCCATCCAAACTTGTGCGTTGGCTGAGAAAATGCCTGCGAAGGCGATGACGAGAGTTAAAAATAACTTTTTCATTTTGTAATTTGTTTAAATTAATAATTAGGTTAATTAAAAAATGTTTTCTATATTTACAACCGATATGTTTTAATCAATATCTGTGCCACAGCGAAAGCGATTTGCCTTGAAACCGAAATTCTCACTCTACCCTATTCATTTCTCAATGAAAGCAATGGTATCGCCTTTCTGCACGCGTTTGCCTTGTTCGGCAGTGGCTTCCACTATCTTGCCAGGCCACAAAGCATAAACTGGTTCCAGACCATGTTCGCTGTCGATGGCGCAGAGGAAGTCACCTTCCTTATAAACCTTGCCCGGAGCCGGTGCGCAAGCCTTGTATTCAAAGTCGACGTCCCAAAGCATGGTGCCGCTGACCGGAGCAATGACCGGCTCGGCATTCGGATGACGCAAGGCGCGCAAATCCGGAATCTTCACATCACCGCCAGCCTTCTCCATCTTTTCCTTCATCTTGGCTTCCAGTTCCTGATTGAAACGGCGCTTGGCTTCGCCCGACTTGTATTCGCGGTATTGCTTTTCGTGCATGGCAAATTCAAACAGCTCTTCGTCGTCCTGACCACGGTCCCAGCCGTTTTCCTTCATTTCCTTGATGAAACGTGGGAGTTCGTCAGGATAATTGTCTTGCGGATTGCCCGTGAAGAACTCAAAACCTTTCTTCTTGGCCAAATCAACGATTTCCTTGTCAAGTTTGCCTGGCAAATTACCAGCTTTGCCGAGGATCATGTTCCAAGCGGCCGGGTCGATGGAAGTCTCGTAGCGAGGTTGGCCCATGCTCAAGGCATAGAGGTTCATCAAGGCAATATTCTTTGTGTATTGGCTGAACGGCGTCACCAATGGCGGGTTGCCCAGTTTAGGCCAAATGTTCTGCACTTCGTTGAAGAGTTCCACGAGAAGTTCGTCTTCGCTCAATTCAGGCTTGCCGTTTTTCTTGTTATTCATGTTGATGGCAGCGTGAACGCCTTTGAGGTCGGCCATCAAAGAGCCCATCATGCCACCTGGCAGACCGCAACCTACGAGCAGCGAGTTGAGGTAACGGTTGCGCGGGTCAATCCAGTAGCCGAGGAAGTCGTCGATGAAGCTCTGGGTCATGGAACGGGTTTCCATGTAGGCCTTCATGTTGATGTCCTTGACGAGGAAACCTGCATCTTTCAGCATGGCCTGAACGGAAATGACATCCGGATGAACCGTGCCCCACGACAGCGGTTCCATAGCCACATCGATATAATCGCAGCCAGCCTTGCACACTTCAAGGACAGAAGCCATCGAAAGGCCTGGACCCGTGTGACCGTGATACTGCACCTTCACTTCAGGATGCTTTGTCTTGATGGCACCGACAATCTTGCCCAAAGAGACAGGACGGCCAACGCCAGCCATGTCTTTCAGCGCGATTTCCTTGGCACCAGCAGCGATGAGCTTCTCAGCCATGTCGATGTAATACTCGGCAGTGTGTACCTGCGAGTAAGTGATGCTCATGGCGGCTTGCGAAATCATGCCGTATTTGTTGGCCCACTGGATGGAAGGGATGATGTTGCGCACATCGTTCAAGCCGCAGAAGATACGGGTGATGTCAACGCCTTGGGCTTTCTTCACTTTGTACATCAGTTCGCGGACATCGGCCGGAACTGGGTTCATCCTCAATGCGTTGAGGGCACGGTCGAGCATGTGGCACTCGATACCGCCTTTATGCAATGCCGCCGTGAAAGCGCGTACCGATGGATTCGGGTTCTCGCCGTAAAGCAAGTTGACTTGCTCAGCGGCACCACCGTTGGTTTCAACACGGTCGAAACAGCCCATCTCAATGATTAAGGGTGCGACCTTCTCCAATTGGTCTTTGCGTGGCACATATTTGCCTGACGACTGCCACATGTCGCGATAGACCAGGCTGAATTTAACTTCTTTTTTGCTCATTTATGTAGTTGTTTTGTATGCTTTGATTTGGACCGCAAAGGTACTGAATATTTAGGGAAATAGGAAGTTTTTTGCTTCTTATTTTATTTCCTCTTTTTCATCGATTTTTTGTTGCATTTCTTTCATCATCTTCTCCATCTCTTCGAGTTTTTTCATCACTTCGTCGTTGTTGTCTTCGGCCATGGCATCGACGAAGAGCGAGTTGATGAGCGACATGCCGATGATGCCGCCAGCAAACAGGAGCACGCAGAAATAGATTTTGACGAGGACAGCCATGCCTGCCGTGCTTCTCTCGGCTACGAGGTTGGGTATCTCATACCAGCCTTCGATGGTGAAGAGGCGGAAGGTGGTATAGACCGACTGGCCAGGTGTGGAAAAGTATTCGGGCGCGATGTTGCCGAACATGGCCGATGAGATGATGGCGGTGATGAGCATGAGGACGAAGAAACCGATGATGACCACAAAACAGGCCTTCAACGCCATCTTGATGCTTCTCACCATCTGGTCCAAGTTGGGGACGATGCGCAGGATACGGACAGAACGTATCATACGCAGTGCCTTGAAAACACGGATGGCACGCAATGAAAGGATGAGGTTCGACTGGATGTTGACCGACTCCAGAAAGCTGAGCAGCGAGGGCAACGCAATGAGGGTGATGATGAAGTCGAACTTGTTCCAATTATCTTTCCAGTAATCCTTGAAGCCGTGCTCGTTGATTTTGACGATGGCTTCAGCGAGGAAAAACAGGGTGAAGAAGGAATCGATGAAGATGAAAATGCTCGTCTCGAAGTTGTAGCCACTCATGAAGATGGCCAAGGTGCTCAAGAGGATGGCTGAGCCGATGACTCTCGGGTTGGTGAAAAATGTGTATAGTTTGTTCTGCATGGTTGCAAAAATACGATTTTGCAGTTTTCGCAAAATGTTTTGGTTTTGATGAAGGATAAAATTTTCAAGAAATGTGTTTTTTTTGCTAGTTAAACTGAAATATTTGTGTTTTTGCCGTAGTTCTTAGGGCGGTTTTGTACCGCCAACATTAAGAAACACGAAGCGTTATGCTCGTCTTGCTAATGGAAATGTGAGAAACTTCTATGATATGCAAGAGAAGCGTTACGGTTCGCGCTGTTTTAGCGTGGACTGTATGCTACATCTGCATATCAGGGTCCTTCTCACAACCTCCATTAGAAGATGTGGTATATCAGTGCCACGCTTCTTTTGTTTGGAATTTCCCTTTGTGGTGCTGAAAAGGGAAATAAAGGTTGCACCCGGTTACTTATCAGGGTTAAAAAGATGAAAACACAAAGAATCATTTTGACTGCCATTCTCCTGTTTAGTCTTACAGGATTAGTCCAATCACAAGACGTTATCCTAAAAAAAGACAACACCACTATTTTGAGCAAGGTGCTTGAAATCAACAGCAGTGAGATAAAATACAAGAAATGGTCAAATCAAGACGGCCCGACTTATTCGGTTAGCCGTTCAGAAGTGACGAGCATCAACTATCAAAATGGAGAGGTTGAACGTTTTACTGACAATGCCGTTCCTACGCCTTCGCCCGCTTCTCAACCAACAGCGATTTACCAACAGCCCAAAACGCAAAGCGTCAAACCTGAAACAAAGCCTAAAAATACAAATTCGCCATATTCACGAGGCATGCATATCAACAGCCAAGGTCAAATGGTTCCACAGTTTTCTATCAGTGTTGGTACTGCCTTTCCAATGGGATCATTTGGGGCAAATAACACAATTTGTGCGCCATTTATGATTGGAGGCGACCCATCCATAACAGCAAATGGTGGTGCCAAAACAGGATTCACAGGAGCCATTGAATTTCACATTCCAGTCTATTCACACAACAAAGACATAATTGGAATCGTTTTCAAAGACCGTGTGTTGTACAATAGCTTAAGCGATATTTCTAAAAAGAATTCCCTTGCGTTTTTGAACGCCGTTGCTTCAGAACTAAATGAAAGCACAGGCGTTATTGGATACGCTTATTGGATTGAAAAATATCCAAGTTACTTTAATTTCGCAATTATGTGTGGTGTCGATTACACGCACTATTTTTCAAAGTCATTTGGCCTATTTGTCGAGGCCAACATTGGGCTTAACGTCTCTGGAATCTTCAAATCTCAATTAACTAACCTAAAAGGTGGAACATATTTATTCACACAGTATGAAAATAATTATGGCTACGTTGAATATTATTCCCCTGACGGAGCTAATATAACCTACAAACCCAAAGCGAACTTCACCTATGAAATCGGTGCAGGATTCTTCCTTTTCGACCATTTAAGCATTGGTTTGTATTATTTAGGATTTACACCTTATCAAGTCTCTCTAAACCTAACAGAATATAGCAACAAATACGATGGTGACGATTATGGTGATGGGTTATCTTCCATAAAGTTAAAAGTCTCCGCATTAAGCCTTCAATTAGGTATTCATTTTTAAACTATAAAAACAACTTAAAATAATAAGACAATGAAAGCATTTATTAAAAGATTATCAGCAACCCTTTTCCTGCTGTTTTTGGCTGGAATGGCAATGGCACAAGACGTAATCGTGAAAAACGACCAAACCACAGTGATGAGTAAAGTCATTGAAATCACAAGCACCGAAATCAAGTACAAGAAATGGAACAACCAAGACGGTCCTATCTATTCGATTTGCCGCACTGAAGTTTCAAGAATAACCTACGAAAATGGTGAAGTGGAAGATTTCTCTAATAGTACAAGTAATCAACAAAACAATGCAACGCCACAAGTCCAATATCTGAATAGTTATATGACACATTCTGTACAGAGCCTATATCTCAATGGCCGTAAATTATCTGATTATGAAGTCAAAAGTCTTGTTGATGCAGAAAGCTATCAATTGTATCAAAAAGGAATAAGTCTATCTAATACAGGATTAACATTAGAAATAGTTGGAGGGGTTGCTGCATTAGTTGCAATAGGGATGAGGCTTTTTAATTCCGATCTTCAATCTTCTGATGCTTCTGTGATCCACACTCCAGCTTCTTAGTACATGACAAAAATTTCAAGAAGAGCAAAAAAACGGAAAAATCCGGTGTTTTTTTTAGTTAAAACACTTGCATAATATCTTGGAAATCAGTAACTTTGAAGAAAATTTCCTATGTTTTCCATAGCTACTGATT
>NZ_JBADWU010000110.1:0-2584 GCF_056203535.1 Candidatus Limimorpha sp.
AATCGTCAAAAACAACATGTCAATGAGTGGATAAACGAACGCTATCGACAGCCAAAGTCCTCTGAGGAGCGACTGATTCCGAAAGATTGACTCTTGTGGAACGGCTTCCACTCGAATTTATGAATTAATAGAACATACCTACAGTTTATTTTTTAATTAAATAGGTGATCAAAATTAGTTTACATATTGAAAACGAGGCATAGAGGTCGCGGGAATGCGAGATTACGAGGCATTCCGGCATCCCGAAGCCTCGCGGTCTCGAAATCCCGTGTCCTTATAATGTAGTTTAATTTTGAATAGTTACTTATCACTAAACGAAGAATAGGCAAGTCATTTTTCACCAAATCGTTATGAAAAACCAAATTTTACCATAAATTTGCAACAGAAAAACACGATGCAGACAAATCATTCAACAATCAATACAATATGAACAAATTCAAATCATTACTCTTAGCAGGTCTCCTGGTTTTCAGCCTGAACATCAAGGCGCAGGACGACAACAAGGAAATGCTCGACGGTGCGTGCTGCACCAGCATCATGGTAGGCAAAAACGCCTCAACCGATGGATCCGTCATCACCTCGCACACTTGCGACGGCCGCTACCGCACCTGGATGCGCTGGGAAGCCGCCGCCGACCACAAGGAAGGCGAAATGCACAAGGTGTATAAAGGCACCATGCACACCGAAGACCCATTCGACAACCGAGGCCCTGAACTGGCCGGCGAAATCCCTGAAGTGGCACACACCTACCGTTACCTCAACACGGCCTACCCTTGCCTCAACGAAAAGCAGCTGGCCATTGGCGAAACCACTTTCTCAGGTCCCGACACCTTAGTTAATAACAAAGGCATGTTTATGATCGAGGAACTGGAACGCGTTGCCTTGCAGCGTTGCGACAATGCCCGCGATGCCATCCAGCTCATCGGCAAACTTGTCAAGGAATATGGCTACGGCGACGGCGGCGAATGCATCACCATTGCCGACAAGAACGAAGTGTGGCAGATGGAAATCCTCGGCGAAGGTCCCGAAAAAATCGGCAGTGTGTGGGCTGCCAAGCGCATCCCCGACGACGAGGTGGGCGTTTCGGCCAACATCTCGCGCATCGGCAAGCTCGAACGCAAGAGCAAGGACTTCTATTGTTCCGACAACTGCGAGTCCGTGGCCAAGAAATACGGCCTGTGGGACGGCAAGGGCGAATTTGTGTTCTACAAAGCCTTCCACAGCAGCTATGGCGGCGGCAAGAACTTCAGCGACCGCGAGTATTTCATCCTCAGCCAACTGGCTCCATCACTGAACCTGACACCCGACATGGAAGAACTTCCATTCTCCGTGAAGCCCGACGAAAATGTCGATGTGCGCAAAGTGATGGAACTCTTCAAGAGCACCTACGAAGGCACCGACATGGACATGACGCAAAACGTGAAGATGGTCACCAAGAAACGCTTGGACGATGGCTCACTGGTCGACGACACCATCATCAGCCCTATCGCCAATCCGTGGCTTACAAGTGCCATGCTGAACACGCTGAACTTCCTGGCTCCTGGAACAGTTGATTTCCACCGCACAGTTTCGGTGGCATGGAGCAGCTATAACCATGTCATTCAATGCCGCAGCTGGGTCCCCGATGAAATCGGTGCCATTTGCTGGATGGCTTGCGACAACCCGGGACAAAGCCCGCGCATCCCGATTTTCTCAGGCTGCACCATTGTTCCTGATGGTTTCGACAAGTGCGGTCAACTGCGTTACCGCGAAGAAGCATGGATCTGGCACTATCGCAAGGCCAACAAACTCGCCACCGTGCAATGGGGCCGCACCAAGCAAACCCTGCTCGGCAACGTGACACGTTTCGAAGACAAGGCTTTCGATGAAATCCCGACTATTGAGAAAAAAGCGCAAGGCCTCATTGACGAAGGCAAGGCCAAGGATGCCACCCTGTTGCTCAACCAATACAGCTCCGATTTCGCGGGCGCCACACGCCAGGCCTGGAAGGAAATGGAAAACAAATTCTGGTACTGGTTTAGCATGGGATTCTAATCCTGTAGAGACGTTGCGTGCAACGTCTCCCAAAATCAATAAAATCGAGACGTAGCACGCTACGTCTCTACAAAAAATTGCGGAACCGCAATCAGCAGTTCCGCAATTTTTTTCATGCATATCTTGTTCAAAATCCGAATTATCATTATTTTTGCGCAAAATTAAAGGCAATATGAACGGCGAAAGCAAATATATCCGCTTCGACTGGGCGGCGAAGAAAATCCTCCGCGACAAGGCGAACTTCAGCATCCTTGAAGGGCTGATTACGGTTTTGCTCAACGACGAAACGAAAATCATTGAGATATTGGAAAGCGAAAGCAACCAATCCGACCCTGACGACAAGTATAACCGCGTCGACATCAAGGCACGGAACAGCAAGGGCGAAATCATCCTCGTCGAGATACAGCAGACGCGCGAGGTGTATTATCTGGAGCGTATCCTTTATGGAGTCGCCAATGCCATCACCGAGCACATCCACAAGGGAAACAAGTACGACCAAGTGAAGAAAGTGTACTCCATCAGCATCCTGTATTTCGACCTTGGCAAGGGC
>NZ_JBADWU010000111.1:0-12327 GCF_056203535.1 Candidatus Limimorpha sp.
CCTGGCAATCCGGTTTTCTCCGTATCCCTCTTCATAGTGGAGGCGGATGACTTCCTTGAAGTACTTTTGCTGTTTCTCTGTGTGTAACTGATACATCCTTGACTCTTGTCTTTTTGAGTCAACCTTTTTCAGGGTAAGACACAGTTCCCCAGAGAGGACGTCAGCGTGCCTTCGCAGAAAGGTGACCGCCTCAACATATTCGGGATGACCGCCAGGGACAACCGCTACGAAGGCTTCACGTCGAGGGAGAGCATAAACTCCGCCAAGCTGGCGGACTTCCTCGACAGGCTGTCCATGCGGCACAGGCCGAAGAAGACCGTCATCGTGCTCGACAACGCCAGCATACACCGCAGCAAAATCATCAGGGAGATGCGGCCTGTCTGGGAGAAAAGGAACCTTTTCCTGTTCTATCTCCCTCCGTACTCGCCGCAGCTCAACATCGCGGAGACGCTTTGGCGCATGTTCAAGGGCAAATGGATCTGACCGCAGGACTACGAGTCCGCCGACTCGCTCTTCTATGCCGCCAACAGCGCTTTGGCTGCCGTCGGAACCTCGCTATTCATCAAGCACTCTCATTTTGCCCTTTAATTCTGAATAGGTACTTATAGTCAAAAAATCGGAAAAATCAAGAGGAAAATTACAGGTTGTCAATGTCTTCTGCTGTTAGTCCTGTGGCTTGCATGATGGTGGCCGTAGGCACGCCTAAAGCTTTCAGACTTATTGCTGTTTTAATGACTCCTGCCTTTTCACCTTCCTCACGGCCTTCCGCTAAACCTTTCTCACGGCCTTCTGCTAAACCTTCCTCACGGCCCTCGGCACGTCCTATGGCGACTCCTTGGGCAAGTCCTTCTTTCGTTGCAGTGTCAAACATGTCGTTCTGAATCATGATGTTGTCGATGTGGCGGTCGTAGGCTTTGCGTTCCTTTTCAGTCATTGAAAGGTATTCCAATTTGCGTTTCGCTTCGCGAAGTCCCGGGGCTGTGGTGTTTTCGTCGATGTCGCCATCTTTCAAATATTTAATCCATTCCTCCAAATGGTTCTCGGCAATCTTGTCGAATGACTTGACACGGATGAGGTAATACTCAGGGAACACATCTTCTGGCGCTTTCATGTTCAACCCGTCCTTTTCCCTTTCCGTGATTTGGAGCGTGTCGTGCTTCGTAAGGCCGTGGAAAACGGTCTGGCCACGGTAGATGTAGTCTTCACCCTTGCCAAGGTCGAAATACAGGATGCTGATGGAGTACACTTTCTTCACCTGGTCGTACTTGTCGCCCTTGTGGATGTGCTCGGTGATGGCATTGGCAACTCCATAAAGGATACGTTCCAGATAATACACCTCGCGCGTCTGCTGTATCTCGACGAGGATGATTTCGCCCTTGCTGTTCTTCGCCTTGATGTCGACACGGTTGAACTTGTCGTCAGCCGAATCCTGATTGCTTTCGCTTTCCAAAATCTCCACTATTTTCGTCTCGTCGTTGAGGAGAACCGTTATCAGCCCTTCGAGTATGCTGAAGTTCGCCTTGTCGCGGAGGATTTTCTTAGCCGCCCAATCGAAGCGTATGTATTTGTCGCAGCCGTTCATAATGAATTATTTGGGTGCAAAAATAATGATAATTTTGAATAGCAAAAAGAAAATTTGGGAAAAACGGATTTTTTTGACGCTTAGATTTTTAGTGAGAATTAAAAAATAACCTGTAACGATAATAACTGCTTTCCGTTTTACAGGAAAGCAATGGTAAACGTTGAAATGTGTTACAACTTATTTTTTAGCGTTACTTAGAATATTTTGACATTTATACTAATTGGATTCTACAGACGGGAATTTTGCGTTTCTGCCAGTAATTAATCTCTATTGATAAACAATTTATATTGTTTGATTTTGACCACCTACTTAAGGAGCACTCACTCAAACTTGAATACGCCCTGATTTATCTTTTGATCGTATTTCAAATTGGTCAGATTGTAAATGGAATGGTCGCCGTTGGAAGCCGTGTATTCAAATTTCTTGAGTTTGAAATTTGTGGAATAGTGCAAGACAATGTGATTGAAGCCCAGCAACACTTTCTTTTTTGAAATCAGGGTGACGACATACTCGTTTTTCTCTTCCTTGACGGAGAGGTTGAAATCGCATTCGTCGGCCAACTGCTGGCATTTTCCTTGAAAGGCGTACAATAAGATGCTTTTGATTCCTCTCATCAGTTTGTGGCGGTTGCTGTAAGTGCCGTGAAACATGCCGTGGTCGAAATAGATTTTGTCTCCCGACAATATGATTTTATCGTTGTTGGTGAAATGCATGGATAACAGGTTTGGAACTGAATAGTAAACATTCCCGCTGCACTTCTTGATTTTCCCTGAATGCAGTTGCTGGACTTCCGAAATTTGTCCTTCGGTGGTTTTAATCTGCCTGTTGGTGAAGGCAATGGTGTCGAGCAGCCATTTTTGTCTTAGGGCAACGGAATCAATTTCGTCCTGCGCCCAAGCCGAGAGCGAAATCAAGCAAAGAAGTATGAGTGTTATCCTTTTCATTTTCAGTAATATGTGCTATTTTATCGTGTAGGTGGTAACGGAACCGTCGAATTCTTCCAAAACCATGTTGAAGAGTTGTAAAGTCTTTGAGTCGTATTCAAGGACAACTTTTGAATAACCTTTCACCGCTTTTTTCTGAGCTTTCAGTGTGGCAATCACGGCTTCTTTCGTTTCTTCCACGCTGAGGGTGGAACTGACCGCTGTGGCCAAGCTGCGGAGTTCACCATTGAATGACGACAAAAGCAGTTGGCTCAAGGTTCTCATGGGCTTGTTTTTGTTCAAGTCGAACTTTTTGTCCTTTCCGTTGCGTTTCAGTGACATTGTGTTGCCGGAAATGGAAAAATATTCGGTCGAATCGGCGTAATTCATTGTAAGATTGGAGTCTGAATTGTATTGAATTTTTCCTTCAAGTGTTTGGGGCGTGTTGCCAGTCCATTGGCGAATTTCACAAAAATCACCCGAGCGGCTTTGAACTTGGTCGTTTGCCTGTTCGATTCTGTCGAGCAAAGCATCTGAATTTTGCGCGTTGGCATTCAATGTCAATGATGAAATCGCGATGATGACGATAAGGGTAAAGATGTTTCCTTTTTTCATTTTTCAGCTATTTTTGAATCAGTTTTAATGTTTTGCAATTCGGTTGTGCATCCACTTGCTTTTCATCAAAAGACGGAACAGGAGTGGCTCTAAAGTATGGGTTATCAGCAAGGTTGCAACCATGCCGATGATGGTCGTCGTACCGATGGAATAGATGGCGGGATGGTTGGAGAAAAGCAGTGAAACCACCACGGTCAGCAGCACGAAAGCCGAGAACAGAATGGCGGTTTTGTGGCAGATTAAAAGTTTGTCGTTGCCGCCGCGTTCCCTGTCGATGAGGCCGTCCATGACGAAAATGCTGTAATCGACACCTATGCCAAAGATGAACGATGAAATGACGATATTCAGGATGTTGAAATCGATGCCCAAAATGGCCATCATGCCCTGCACCACATACCAGCTGAGAAACATGGGCATAAAGGTCAGCAAGGCGATGAAAATATCCAAATAGGAGAAAATCAGTACGATAAGGACGAACAGTGATGAAATCAGCAGCACTTTTTGGAAATCGGAATGTACGATTTCAAGCATGTCGCCCGTATAATAATAAGGGTCAATGACAATGGCGTTGGGAATTTCAGCAATGGCATCGTTCACCGGCATGGCATCTTTTTCTTCATTCATCAGGGCGGAAACAAACACCATCCAATGACCGTCGGCGGTCTGTTCTACAAAATTGCTTTGAAATTCTTCGGGCAAGGCTTCCGATTCGGGCAACGAGATTGGCTCATAATCAGCTTCGACAAGCACTTGAGCCAGGGAAGGAGCATTTTCCGGCAAGCTGTGTTCGGCCCAATATTCCTGCCAGCGGTCGATGTTTTCCTGCTGTTCGTCAAGCGGAATGAGCAGTTCCTGCATCGTGCCACGGCTGTTGATTAAGCCGATTTCTTTCAGGCTGTCGAGTTTTGCAGCTACTTTTCTTGCCGTCAGAATGGCATCGTCCAAAGTCTCACCCGAACCGGCATAAAACATGCTGAATTGTCCGCCGTTGATTTTGTTGCAATAAAGTTGTTGCGACCTCACCACGTTTGGGCGCGTGTAACCGATATGGTTCAAATCGGTATCGAATTTCACGTTTCTTGAAGTGATTGTAGTGACAATGATAATGATGACCAACAGTCCGATCAGCCAGTATTTTCTATCTAAAGGATAGGCATTGATGCGGTCGGCAAGTTCAAAAGCCCGTTTCGATTTGCGGTTTTGCTCAGGATGAAAGAAATGAGGCAAAAAGATGAGTGCGAAAAGTGTTGTTCCGACAAGCGCAAAAGAGGCGAACAAGCCAAAGTCGCTCAGTAATTCGCTGGTTGTGAACATCAGGCTGACAAAAGCGCCAATCGTGGTAAGTGAACCCAAACACACGGGGCGAGCCTGTTCGCTGATGACTTGTTCAGGGTCGGAAACGTATTTGTAATGAGTCAGGACGTGAAGCACATAGCTCATGGCAACGCCAAGTACTATGGTTGCCATGCCGATGGCCATGAACGACATGCTGCCTTTCAGAACATAAATCGCCGCCATGGCGAAAAGTGCGCCGTAGACGACTGGTGCGAGAAGCAGAAGCAGGGTGGAACGGTTCTTGAAACACAGGCAGATGACAAAGCAAATGACAATCAGCGAAAGTCCGATGGTAACAATTAGGTCGCGCTTGATGATGTTTGAATTGTCGGTGCCACCGACCGCCGAGCCGTGGAAAAGGATTTCGATTTCAGGATGGCTGGCATGAAAGGCTTCGCGTTCTTCTCTCATCAATGAAACGAGCTGCCCTGTGACTTTCGTGTCTAATGCGTTGAATGACGGATTGATATATGCAACCGCAATGGTTGAATCGGGCGAAAACAGATGGCCGTCAATCATGGCATAACCTGTCGATGAATCGGAAAGCAGGCTGGCGGCTTCTTCGGGCACTTCCTCCGGACAGCCGTCTGCAATCCATTTTTCAAGTATCGGGTACATTTCGGGCGTGACGAAAGTGGCGGCCTGGTTGGTGACGAAATCCAAGGCGTTCATCAGCATGTCGTCGTCGATTTTCCAAAGGCAGCTGGTGATGCAATGATTCGGGTCGTGAGCCATCAGGCTGTCGATGTAGGCATCGGAGGCTTCGGCCAATTCTTCGGGGCTGACCTCGTAGCCTTCGCGAGCTTGAAACTCGACAAAAACTTTGTCCTTGACTTTCATGTTGCTGAAAGCGAGTTCCGCTTCGCGCATCTTGTCGGTCGAGGGAAACAATTGAATGAGGTTTTCTTCAAATTCTATGCGTGTGGCCAAAAAGCCGAAAATTATGGTCGTGCCAACTAAAATCGTCCACATCAAGGATTTGTGGTCTTTGAAGAAACGATAGATGGCGATAAAAAAGCGATTCATTTAGTCGTAGTTATTTATAAGGTGCTGTAAAAGCGTGCAAAAATACGGAATTTAGGCATACAAAAATTAAGTATGTCGTAAATGAAGGCAAGATGAATGTTCTATTGATGAATTTCAAGGAATTTATAGCCATTGAAATGTATCAAATGTTCTGGACTTTCTGCAATCCAAACTTCTGTTTCCCAGGCAATGTCTTTCGCTTTTTGTTTGAAACTTGTCCGGTTTTCAAATGCTGTGAAAAATACGATTTGTGCCGTGCAATGTGATTCTTCAAGTTTTCTTTTGATTTTTCTGACCCTGACCTCACTCCATTCTCCCGTTGAATGAAATGCTTCGATGAGAAATAATAGGTTTTTCTCATTGCTATAGGCTATTACATCAGGTAATTCTTCATGCTCTAATGGGAAGAAGTTCAGCTTTTCTAATGCTTTCCTGTTGACATACAGAAACTTATCCGATGTGTCACCAATGTATAGTACTTCTGCTCCAAAACCAAATAAAGGTAAGAATACTTCAACGATGTTTTTCTGTAATTTGTTGTGTTCTCCAAATGACAAGTAAATGGTTTCTCCATTGGGAAGTGTTACGGGAACTTTGATAAGGTTTCTTCTTCGTTCCAATTCCTCTTTTAATGAGGTCGTTTCAGTTGCAAATTGTTCTAAAGCAGAATTCCATTTTGACGTGCCGTAATTGCGAAGTAATTCCTTGAATGCCGGACTTAAAGCATAACCTTTTGATGGATTGTTGGTCGCTTGTTCCTCTTGCGACGCTGAATTAATGACTATGCCAGCTTCAACAAGTAGTTTCAAATCCTGACGGCGGATGTCATCGTATGAAGAATCGGCTATGTTTTCACCATAGTATTGATTTTCAAAAGCTATAATGTCTCTTGAACGTGAAAACAAGCCTTCATTAGATGATACGGCTTCTTTAAATGTTTGCTTAATTTGACCTACAGCCAAACATGCTTTAGCCATTCTTTCAAGTTTGCGATTCGTTCCTTCAACGGGAATGCCGATGGTATTAAAAATGTCTAATAGATTGAAAACCAAACGTTCAATTTTCTTTGGCGTTGATGGTATGACTTTAATCTGCATATTCGAATAAACTATCAGGAACTAAATTATTAATGATTTCCGCCGAATCCTTTTGCTCTGAATGGTAGGTGATTTGAACTTGTTTGGCAAGTTTATAAGCAAGTAATGGAGGAACGGCATTACCAATTTGATTGTATTTGTTTGTCTCGTTACCGGCAAATTCAAACCAGTCAGGGAAACTTTGTAATCTGGCGGCTTCTCGGTCGGTTATTCTTCTTCTGCGGCCATCTTTTAATCTGACTCTTTGCATGTCGCTTGTTGCGCCAGCCAAATTTCTGCAAGTTATGGTTCGTGCCGGTCTGTCGGGATATAAGTCCCTTGGATTAATGCAATGTGATTTTTTTTCGTAAACAGCGATGTATTCGTCTTGTCTCGGCGTAAGGATTTTACTTTCTGGTTCAGGGCAATACATCGTGTCTCCAATGGCATCAGCAACGGTGTTTTTCCTGTTTTCAATCATGGGAAATCTGAATGAAGCCCTATGACCAATGCAAATCAGTCTTTCCCTGTTTTGAGGTACTCCGTAATTAACAGCATTAAGAATGCGATACTCAACAATGTAACCAAGTTTTTGGAGTTCACGAACTATCAAGTCAAGATACCATTTGTGTCTGCCTAAAATATTAGCGACATTTTCAAACAGAAAGACTTTTGGCTGTAACCGACGGACAGCATCAATGAAAACGGGAAAACCATCGCGTGAATCTTCAATACCCATTTGGTTGCCGAATCGGCTGAATGGTTGGCAAGGTGGTCCACCGATAACGATGTCGATGTTTTCTGCTTCGGGATACTCGAATCCAACGGTCAAAAACTGGTTGTGGCATGTTCCTTTCAGATTCTTATTGTAGGTCTCAACCGCTGTTTCGACCATTTCATAACCAATAGTTCGGAATCCAACAGCTTCAAATCCAAGAGACAAGCCACCGCAACCGGCAAATAAATCCAATACGACGGCTTGTTCTTTGATGTTAGGAACCAATAGATTGTTGATATATTGGCTGAAATCTGTCATTGCATGTTTCGAAAATGCTGTCTTTTACGCAAAACAATCCTTATTTGTCCAAACTCATCAGAAATTCTTCGTTGTTGATGGTCTTGGCGACACGATCCTTGAGGAATTCCATGGCTTCGACAGGAGTCATGTCGGCGAAATGCGTACGCAATGCCCAGACACGTGCCAATGTGGTTTCGTCGACCAGAAGGTCGTCGCGGCGTGTGCCTGATGCCACAATGTCGATAGATGGGAAAATACGCTTGTTCGACAGACGACGGTCGAGTTGCAGCTCCATGTTGCCCGTCCCCTTGAACTCCTCGAAGATGACTTCATCCATCTTGGAGCCGGTGTCAATCAAGGCGGTGGCTAAAATGGTCAGTGAGCCGCCGTTTTCAATCTTACGCGCTGCACCGAAGAAACGCTTTGGCTTTTGCAAGGCGTTGGCTTCGACACCACCTGAAAGCACCTTGCCGGAAGCAGGGGAGACGGTGTTGTAGGCGCGTGCCAGACGGGTGATGGAGTCTAAAAGAATGACCACATCGTGACCACATTCGGTCAAACGCTTGGCTTTTTCGAGGACGATGTTGGCAATCTGAACATGTTTCGATGCCGGCTCGTCGAAGGTCGAGGCGATGACTTCGGCATTCACGCTGCGTTGCATGTCGGTGACTTCTTCAGGACGCTCGTCAATCAATAATATGATAAGGTAAACCTCTGGGTGGTTGGCGGCAATGGCGTTGGCCACTTCCTTCAGCAACACGGTTTTACCCGTCTTCGGTTGTGCCACAATCAGACCACGCTGGCCTTTGCCGATAGGCGCAAACATATCCATGATACGGGTCGAAATGGTGGCACCTTTATGTCCCGTGATCTTGAATTTTTCATTTGGGAACAAAGGCGTCAGGTAGTCGAAAGATATGCGGTCGCGGACTTCTTCAGGTCTTCTGCCGTTGATGTAATCCACCTTAATCAGTGGGAAGAACTTTTCACCGCTTTTCGGAGGACGGATTGAACCCAGCACGGTGTCGCCCGTTTTCAAGCCGAACAGCTTGATTTGCGATTGCGAGACGTAAATGTCGTCAGGTGAAGGCAGGTAGTTGTAATCCGACGAACGCAGGAAACCGAAACCTTCAGGCATGATTTCCAACACGCCTTCAGCCTGCACTACACCGTCGAATTGACTCAACAGTTCGTCACGTTGGTTCTTTTCAGGCTTTTCAACTGGCTTTTCGGCTTTTTCTGTTTGTTTTTCTTCCTGTTTTTCTGCGGTTTCCGATGCTTCAACAGACTCTGGCGTCTCAACGGCTTCTGATGTTTCGGGTGTTTCAATTGCTTCGGAAGTTTCTGTCGTATCGATAGTTTCAAAATCCTGTTTTTCAGGTGTTTCTTCCTGTTCGAGCACTATGGCGTCTTCGTCAACAACGGCGTTTACGGTTTCTGCCTGCTGCTTTTTCTTCTGCTTGAATTTATCGTTTTTGTTGAATTTTTTCTTTTCGGATTTTGCTTCAGGATTTTCATTCATCATATCCGATGTGTTGTTAATAACATCTTCGTCAACAACTTGAGGCTTTTCTTCGGCGGGAGCGACAATATTTTTCTTTTCCTGCAATTTTTCTGGCTCCAAAGGACGGGTGGAAAAAGCCTTTTCCGGCTGTTCAGCATTGCCGTTGTGGGAGATGCGCGGACGCTTGTTGCGCTTTTGTTGCTGTGGTGGTTGTTCCTGTGTTTCAGCTGGCTTTTCTTCCTGAGTTTCTGCTTTCTCTTCATTCTTTTGCTCTTTTGGTTTCGGCGCAGATTTCTGTTTCTCAGGCTCTTGTTTCTTTGGCTTTGCACTCGGTTTCTTAATGTCGGGGTGTGAGGCCTGTCCGTCAAGAATGTCGTAAACCAGCTGACTTTTGTCTTTCTTTTCGTCATCAATACCCATTTCGATGGCAATCATCTTCAGGTCGTCCAATGACTTTTCGTTTAATTCGTAAATGGTATACATAGATTGGGATTCATTGTTTCCTATCGGAAAGTAAATCAAGAAATTAAATGATTCGGAATTCTTTTAATTGAAGGACGGATTCTTACAAGATCCCGTCCTAAAAGCGGTGCAAAAATATACATTTTTATTTAAAGGACAATTTTTTTATTGATTTTTGTATTTTTGCACCAAATTTAAAACGTTTTAATCATGTCACAAAGAACACAATCCATTATGTTTTTCTTATCGGCATTGCTTTTTGCCGTATTGTTTTTTATTCCTTTGGCTGAATACTTTGGAGAGCTCAACATCTTGCGTTTCAATGTTTTTGGCGTTGAATCGCTGATGCCCGACGGTGCAATTCCATTCGGAAAGATGTTTGCGCTTCCGGTTTTGATTCTCACGGTGACTGCCGTCTTGTTAGGCGCTTACCTTTCCATCAGCCTTGTGAAAGCAGTGAAAATGGCTCAGTTCCAAAAACTTCACAGCATAGCCCTTGTCGATATTGTTGTTGTCGTGGCTTGGATTGCAGTGGTTTACGCTTATTACATCAGGGCCGTTGGCAAACCAATTCTTGCCGAACCTAGATTTAAGGTTGGCGTATTCCTTCCGCTTTTGGCTTTGCTGTTAGTCATGCTTGGCGCAGGCAGTTTGAAAAAAGACATTAAAAAGGTGCGCTCGATGGATAGAATCCGTTGATGCAATTCTGTTTTTGATATCAAAAAAGCCGATGCTTTGCGTCGGCTTTTTTTGCTGTTGAAAACAGCTGTTTTTCCTTGCCTCATTGATGGAAAAAAACTTATTTCGTAGCAATGGAATCAACAGAAATTCATTGTCTTGAAAAACTGGTATGGACGTTTTACTTGCATTAAATGCAGAGACTATTGAAATTGGAAAAAGTCAATTTGACAGAAGAAAAAAATAGTGGTTGAAATCGCTGCTGCAAAAGAAAAAAATCATCAATTCGCTTGACATTTGAAAATTAAGCCCTATATTTGCAGCAAATTTCATTACTAACTAAACAGAAACGCTATCGACAGATATTTACCCTTTATAAACAAGCACTGAGTGCATAAAAATAGGGGGCCGTATGTCCGAAGTTATTAAAAGCGATAGAGAACTTGTCGAGAATTACAGAAATGGAGATCTCGCAAGTTTTGAATTGTTGGTTAGCCGTTATCAGGCACAGGTTTATTCTTACATCATGACGCTTGTGAAAGACAGGCAGTTAGCCGATGATGTTTTCCAAGACACTTTCGTGAAAATCATCCGCACGATTAAGGCCGGCGTGTATAAGGACGAAGGCAAATTCATGCAGTTTGCCATGCGCATCTCGCACAATCTGGTCATCGACTATTTTCGCAAGGAAAACCGCATCCCGACGGTGGAATCGTCGAGCGAAGACTACAATTTCCTCGACAATGCGCCGATTTCCGACCCATCGGTGGAACAGAGCATGATTGACGACCAAATCCATAGCGACCTGCGCAAAATGATTGAGTATCTGCCCGTTGAACAACGCGAAGTGTTGCGTATGCGCATCTATGACGATATGAGTTTCAAGGAAATCGCCGACATCACCAACGTGAGCATCAACACCGCTTTGGGCCGTATGCGCTATGCCTTGATCAATCTCCGCAAGATGGTGGAAACCAACCAGATGTCGTTGGCTTACTGATTTTTTGAAAAATTATTGAATTTCATACAATATGCGTTGACGAGTTGCGTTTATAAGGCATGTATAACCTAAACAATGCCTATGACAAATAACTCTACGCGCAACCTTGAACTTACTTACAACGATGCTTTGGTAGGCGGAATCCGCGAAGTTTTCCAAGCCGAAAGCAAAAGACAAAATCCAAGCAGCAAGACGCTGAATTTCATCTTCGGATATGCCGCTGCATACGAATCGGTCGAGACACGGCTGATGGGTAAAATGGAAATCCTAAACAATTAAAACTGAGTAAGTTTGTAATGAAAATGAGCCGTCTTATGACGGCTTTTTTCGTGTTTAGGAATTCGGCTTTGCCGAAGAAATGCTTTGCATTCAACGAAGTTAAATTTCCGACAAGATACTGCTTCGCAAAAGGGCGGTCATTGAGTAGGTCAACGACGAACTGAAGAACATCGCGCAGCTTGAACATTCGAGACACCGCTCGTTCAGCAACTTCATTGTCAACGCCGTGGCCGCCATCGCTGCATACTGCTTCTTCCCTAAGAAGCCCTCTATCTCAATTGAAACCTATTCCGATAACCAATTGACTATCTTTTGATTGATTATATTGAATTTGCGTTGTATTATATTGAAAACCAGCTGTTTTAATCAATAGAAAATGCCGTTACTATATGTTTCCAGAAAGGCTGGCGGCAGGAACCGCTGTGGCAGTGATTTGTGGCAAAACATTTTCTTTTCTTGGTCTATTATTGTTTCACCAAAAAAAATGTGTACTTTTGCACGATTGATATAGATAAAATAAAAATCTCATGAAAAAATTATTGTACACATGCTTATTATGCATTTATTCTTGTTTGTTAAATGCACAAATAACCATTATGGATGATGATGTTCAGGAAAGAATTATCTCCAAGCCGAGAACTTTCGACAGTCTTGCCAATATCACTTATCAAAAGGACCCTATTCAATATAGGTATGTTCTATTAATTCATAAATTCGAGTGGAAGCCGTTCCACAAGAGTCAATCTTTCGGAATCAGTCGCTCCTCAGAGGACTTTGGCTGTCGATAGCGTTCGTTTATCCACTCATTGACATGTTGTTTTTGACGATT
>NZ_JBADWU010000112.1:0-1862 GCF_056203535.1 Candidatus Limimorpha sp.
TTGCCTCAAGACGCATCGTGGGGTAAGGGGATTTTGTGCAACGGAAACACCTAAATGCCATTCCCTACGGCCTGAAGGCATCTTCCCGGCCTGCTACTTTGGAACTCATTACTCTTGCAGATCGGTTGCGGATTTAAGGAATATAAGGAATCTTGGCGCGATGAATACCTGAAATGGATTTGTGGTTTTGCCAATGCGCAAGGTGGCACGCTATATATTGGCGTTGATGACAATGGCGAAGTGGTAGGCCTTAATGACGTCAAGAAGCTTAGTGAGGATATTCCTAATAAAGTTAGGGATAAACTTGGCATTGTCGTGGAAGTGAATTTGTTGGAAAAGAATGATTTGGCTTATTTGGAAATCATTACTCAGCCGAGTGCTTTTCCCATCAATTTCAATGGTGAGTATCATTATCGTAGCGGCAGCACCAAACAGTTGCTCCAAGGTGCAGCCCTCACTCAGTTTCTGTTTGACAAAACAGGGATGACGTGGGATTGCGTTTTGATGAACGATTTGACTGTGAAGGATTTCCGTGATGAGGAATTTGAATTGTTCAAGGAGCAGGCTATCCGTAGCCATAGGATGGACAAAAAGGATCTTGACATGGATAATGAGCAGATTCTTAATCATCTTGGGCTAATTAAAGAGGGAAAAATAATGCGTGCTGCAATGATGCTGTTTCATAAAAATCCTGAAAAATGGATTAACGGTTCGTATGTGAAAATCGGTTTTTTCGAGACTGATGCCGACTTGCGCTATTACGATGAAATTCATGGCTCGCTCATTTCTCAGGCAGAAAAAACTATTGATTTGCTGTACACGAAGTATATGAAGGCAGAGATTTCGTATGAAGGTGTGACACGTATTGAAACTTATCCTTTTCCGAAGGAAGCAATACGTGAAGCTGTTTATAACGCTTTGGTTCACAAGAACTATGCGAAGCAGATACCAATTCAGATTAGCGTTTATGCCGACAAACTATATATTGGAAATGATTGCGTTTTTCCAGCAAATTGGACGAAAGACACTTTGTTGGGCAAACATCGGTCTTTGCCATACAATCCCAACATCGCACGTGGCTTTTCTGGGCTGGCTATATTGAGACATGGGATCGTGGCATTGAAAAAATATGCGAGGCTTGTGATGCTTACGGCACTCCAAGACCAGAATATACTGTATATCCTGAGGACATTATGGTGATGTTTAAGGCAAAGGAAATGCCAATAAATGTTTCTATGACAAATGGTGATGATATAGAAAAATGTCCTGATAATGTCCTAATAAATGTCCTGAAAGAACTTACTGATAGACAACGAAATATATATTATTTACTAATGGATGCAGGACAACCATCTGTCATGGAAAATGTCCTAATAAATGTCAGTGAAACAAGCAAAACACTTGCTGAAAAATTTGGCCTGAACGAAAGAACAATTCGTAGAGATTTGATGATTCTCCAACAAAAAGGGCTTGTCCGTCATGTTGGTCCAAATAAGACTGGCCATTGGGAAATCGTTAAACCTAAGGAGGATTAAGTAATGGCAAACGAAAGCAAGTTGACAAAAGTCTTCATACGTTTCTACAACGACCGCGAAATGCTCATTGATTGATGAGGTGGAAGTGAAGTAAGAGTCCATAAGGGCATTTCTAAATAAAACTCTTTGATATTCAGATAAATATTTGTATATTTGCCGCAAATTTGAAGAGAAAATGGACACATGCAAAAGGGCATACAGAAAGCTTGGCAACCAAGGTTTATTTGATTCGGAAGAAAGAACTTCAATGTTGAACGCATTGGGGAATCCGCTGGAAAGACTTTCAGAAACGATTGATTTCGAGATGTTTCGTGAGACATTGGAGGT
>NZ_JBADWU010000113.1:0-8438 GCF_056203535.1 Candidatus Limimorpha sp.
GCCATGTCTGTCAGTCTTTTGCTTGTTTTGTTTTCTACCACTAAGATAGGTGAAAATCCTGACATGGCAATGTCCTGGGCAACTTTTTGTTGCTCAGGATTTTATTCCTTTTAATCTATTACAGGTGTGCGGAATTAAGGCTATCAAAAATAAAACATAAATCTTTGCTTTCGCGTTGGACAATGATGGCGGCAAGCCGCCTTGAGCTAATCGTCCTAAAATCCTTCCACCCAAGTAGCTGTCATCGGCTTGACGATGAAAGTTGTCGGGCGACCTCCCCGCCTACGCGAGGATGACGACGGCGCACCGACATGGATATAAAAAAGAAAGAACAAGAAAAAGATTTATGTAAGATTTGTTTCCAAATCCATCCATTCATTCCGCAATCTTCTGAAGCACGAAATCAGCGATTTTGCCCCGCGCCTCGGTCATGCCGATTTTCTTGCGGATGTTGGTGCGCCCCTTCCCTACCGTGTCGGGACTAACCTTTAGAATGTCGGCAACTTCCTGCACCGAAAACGGCATCATGGATAAGATGCAAATGCGAAACTCCCAGTCGGCAAGCGTCGGGAACTTGCTGCGAATGCCCTCCACCACATCGGGATAGGTTTTCTGGTATTCGTTGAAAATGGCGTCATACGCTGTTTCGGCTTTCTTACCACAGACAAACCCCTTCAGTTTCTGATAGGTAGCCACGTTTTTCTCCTTGGCCTCACCGAGTTGGAACACCTTGAAAATCAATTCCGCTTTTTGGAACATATTGTTTCTCGTGGTCTCCGAAACGGCTTCATATTCCGTCTGCAAGGCAATGATTTCCTCATTCAGTTCGGTCATTTTCTTTCGCTTTTTCGACAGGTTCATCACCACGGCAAGCATCACCGAGAGTGCTGCCAAAAGCGACAAGGAAAGCACTATGACCCAACGCTGCTTGCGAATCAGCGCGTGGTTAAAGTCGTTTTGCAAGACCGCACATTTATTGTAATAATAAAGCGCACTGTCGATTTCGCCCGCCATTTCGAAAAGTCTTCCCATGGCACCGTAATTGCGTTCCAAAACCGCGAAATCATTGCCATTCAATTTGTTGGAATTTCTGAAATCAGCCAAGACCGCAGCATGATTTGCCGAATCGGTGTATAAGGTCGAGACGGTTTGCTTCACTTTGTCCACCAAGGCGGCATTACCCGATGTTTCGGCAATGGAGAAAGCCTCGTTGATGGCCACCGCCGCCGAATCGTAATCGCCACGCTGCCAATACGCGCAACCGCTGTAAAGGGATGACAAGGCCTGCATTTCGGCATCATCACAATGCTTGGAAAAATAACGCTGCACTTCGAAAACCGATGTGTCCTGCGAAATGTCTTCGCCATCCTCAAACTTCGTTTCGATTTCGGCAAGGCGTTTCTCCATCATCATCCGGCGGTTGCTTTCGTCGCAGGAAACGATGAAAAACAAGGCTCCGAACAAGAGCAAAATCACCAAAGAATTATTGTTGCGCATGACTGTAGTTTTGTCTTTTTTATCAAGAATTAGAGAAGGAGAGAATTATTCAGATACAGACCTATTTGAAGTTGGTGCTTCGCACATGAAGAAAAGAATCGAACTACTTGATGGTTTCGAATCTCCAATTCAAAAGTGCGCTTACGCACAAAGCTTCCGTTGCACATCGTCCAGTTCTCTAATTGACTACGTCGAATCTTCGATTTCACTAATTCTTGACATATTAAACATTCCGCAAAATTAACGCGAAATCGTTTCAAGTATTTCAAACGGAAACAAAACTACAGCCATTTACAGATACACAAAAACACATTTAATTATAAATCAACAACTTAAAACTTTACAAACTACAGACATTTTCCGTCATTGACCGGCACTTTCGCTCCCTTGACGGGCCTCGTTTTCAAGTTCCATTTTGCCAAAACGCAAGGTGAATCCCGCACTAATGAAGTTGCTCCGATAAGTCGATTCGGTTTGATAACTAAGGGAAGGATTATCCTCATGCCGTCCGTAACCGACCCAATGGAAAATGTCGTTGCCATTGACGAAAACCGAAAGCCTGCGGTCAAAGAAATCGGCCCTCATGCCGCAATCGATGGCGTAACTCGGATCAAGTTGTCCGAAAAGAAATTGGACCGGTGACGTATATCGCGCCGCGCAATGCACCTCGAGCCGGTTCCACAGTTTAGTCCAAAGATTCAGCGTCAGGCTGTACGACCACATTTCGCTGATGGTCTTTTCCTGCATGTCGCCGTATTGCGTCTCCAAATAAGAATCATACAAATTGCCATAAAATCGCAGATTGAACATCGCATTCGGGCGGTAAGTCACATTCACCTCGCCACCGGCATTGTAGGAACGTCCCACATTGACGGGATGGCTATAACTGACAAACGTTCCGTAAAGTCCATCGTAAGCCGATTCGTTTATCGAATTGATTTCGTTTGACTTGCCTTTGTAATAGCCCGACACGCCAACCGAGCCGAAATCGTCCCAGTATTTCGTCCAATTCGCCTCAAGCGAATGGGTGAAAACCGGTTCAAGGAAAGGATTGCCCGATGAAAAGCTCTCTTCGTCATACAAGTTACGCGGCGTCAGTTGTTTGCCCGTCGGAGTGGAAACACGGCGCGTATAACTCAACTTGAAATTGTGCATCGATTGCGTGCGGTACGACAAATGCAGCGACGGCAGCCAGTTACAATAATCTCTAGCCAAGTCACCATCAGGACTTTCCGGCAATTCCACCCGAACATGATTCCAAGTGAAACGCAAGCCAGGCTGAACAGTAAAATTGCCGAAACTATGCTGCAACGACAAGTAAGCACTCTGACTTGCATCGTGCGAAACATCATGATAAAAATGCCGGTAATCAGGATAATACACGCCATCGGAAAGCGTGTCCCAAGTAAACTCATAATCATCCTTTTCGAAATGCGACAAAATGCCAAAACTCAATGTTCCGTTTTTCGAATAGGGTCGGTTGTAATTGACCTGCGCCGAAATATAGGGCATTTCCCTATCGTAAAAATTCCTTGTCCGACGGTGCGAAACGGCTGGCAAAACCATGTCCTTGTCGCCAAACAAAGTGAAACCCATCGAACTGAGCTGACCATCGACCATTGCCGAAACATTGTGTCCGTTGTTGTCAAATTTATGCAGATAATAAAGGCTGCCAAAACCTGCCAAATATTTGTTGTCTTCCGACTGAAAACGCAAATCGTACTCGTAAAATCCTGGTTGATAGATATATTCATTCCTTTTGCGATGGCTTTCAATCAGCGTAGAGGAAAAGCCTGTATTAAGATTGGCCGACACACGTAATACATTCATCGAGTCGATATTGCAAGCCGCATCAAGATAGGCAAACGGGCCAAAATCCTTTGATGCCATCAACTGCGTGTTTAGCGTACGGCTTGAAAGCGAGCCGTCGTCCGCATAAAGTGTCCTGTCATACACGCTTCGGGTTTCGCTCTTGCTCCAATAAGTGCTGGCGTAGGCATTAAAAGTCCATTTTTCGTTTGCCCAGACATACGAAGCCCAAGGCATCAGGTAAGGCGCCGAAGCCACATTCAGACCAAAGCTCACGAACTCATTGCGTTTCAACTTCGCATTCAGCACGATGTTGATGACTGCATCGGCCTGCGTAGCATAACGCGCCGAAGGATTGCTGACGACCTCAATCCTGTCGATGGCATTGGCGGGCATGGTTTGGAGGTAAGTCTTCAAAGTCTCTTTGGTGAGATGCGAAGGGCTGTCGTTAATCCAGATTTCCACACTCGAAGCGCCGCGCAGGGTCACATTGCCCTCCACGTCCACGTGAACGCCCGGCGCATTCTGCAAGGCATCGGAAGCCGTGCCCGCCTGCACCGTGGGGTCTTCCGAAACGTTATACAAGGTCTTTTCGCCCTCGACGGAGAACAGCGGGCGCTTCTCCTCAATGGTGATTTCGGGCAAATTGATAAGGTTGAGACTGTCCATCGAAATGGAATCGTTAGTCACCACTTGCGCCACACCTCTCATAAAAAAGGCGGCAAAGACAGTGGTCAGGAAAAATCGGTTTCGTGTTTTCATATCACTTTCGTTTTGCATTGACGCCGCAAAAGTATAATGAAAAAACGCTTGAAAACCAAGCCGTCAAGCGTACTACAGACATCCGTTCAAACGGAGCGGAATTGACAATGAAAATCAACGGATTGCGTAGAACTGGACTACGGAAAAATCACTTATTTTCTTCCGAAATCAACGATTCCATTTCATGAAGCAAAGACTCAACTTTTTCAAAATAAGGCATGACCTCTTGCTCTGTTGCATCAAACATATCATCATAATCACCCGACTGACGCAATTCATATAATCTTGAAATGAGGCGACCATACGATTTGTCTAACAAACCGACAGCAATGAACTGCGAACCTAACAGATGAATCAACCCAGAATGTGTTTTTGAACTCAAATTCTTATCGAGCAGCAATGCCGTTCCCATGTGAAAAACAGCATAATACAACCTGTTTCCCGTCAAATTCCAAAACTTGAGTTTGGCAATTTCCTTCGATTCGTTCAGCACTTCCCAGGCTTTTTGCCTTCTATAAGTGATTAAAGCCTTCTTTTCTTCCGGATTTAACATAACGCAATTTGTTCCTTTGTTACATTTTTATAAAACATGGTGAAACTGCGTCTCTCCCATTCTTTTTTCGAAATCAGGAAAGGATGGATTTCAACATCAAGAAGCCAGCCCAATTCAAAAAACGGGTACGACACCTCATCGTGGTCGGATTCGGTTATATTGTCCTTGTCAAGCACTATCAGCAAATCCCAATCGGAATCTTCGCGAGCATCACCTCGAGCCTGCGAGCCATACAAATAAAGCTTTCCGCCCGATGGAATCACTTTCAGCGAAGCCTCTTTTATTCTTTCTATAATTTCTTCCCTATTCATTTTCAAGTTGATGCCGCAAAAATAAAAAAATCCGACGACATTGTTTATCTTTTATTCAAATAATCTTCAAACTCCTCATTCACGCAAAACCCAACAACCAATCCTCCTAGCCCCACACGAGCTAAAAACTAATGGCTGTTGGCTTCTGGCTTGGCTTCGCCGCGAGTTTGGCTGGCGCAAGCCCAACCGGCGGCGAAGCCAGGCTAAAAGCCAATGGCTAAAGGCTAAGAGCTAAAAGTCCAAAAAGCCCTCACTTCACCCAAAAACCAACAATCATTCCTCCCTGCCCCACACGAGCTAAAAGCTAAAGGCTAACAGCTAAAAGCCAAAAAATCCTCACTTCACCCAAAACCAAAACACCATTTCGCCTTCAAGGAAAAGTTCCAGTTTGTCGCCGATATGCACCTCACCTACGCCGCGCGGCGTCCCCGTGAAGATGTAGTCGCCTTCCTTGAGCATCACGAACTGCGAAACGTAGGAAACGATTTTATCGAAACCGAAAATCATATCGCTGCTCTTGCCCTGCTGCACCCATTCGCCATTCAGCTTCATGCCGAAATTGATGCTTTCAGGATTGGGCAGCTCGCTGATTTTCCTAAACTCGCCGATAGGCGCCGAACTGTCGAACGACTTGGCGATTTCCCAAGGATGGCCTTTGGCGATGCACTCACGCTGCAAGTCACGCGCCGTGAAATCGATGCCGACGGAAATGGCATCGTAGTATTTATGCGCGAATTTCTCCGCTATGGAACGGCCCGGCTTGCAGATGCGCAGCACCAGTTCGGTCTCGTAGTTGATTTCCTTCGAGAAATCGGGATAGAAAAAAGGATTGTGCGGCAGCAGCAGCGCCGAAGCGGGTTTCATGAAGAACAAGGGCTTGGTCGGCAAGTCGCGGTCAAGTTCCTCGATATGAGCCAGATAATTTCGTCCTATACAGATGATTTTCATTTTTTTCTTATTTTAAAAAGGATTCGGCTTCGCCGAGAAATCATTCAAAAATCTTTATTCAAAATCATTCAAAAATCATATTCTTGCTTTCAGCATATTGATTTGAAAATTCCACTTTTTATAGTTTCTCATTTTGCTTATTTAAAAGGATTCGGCTTCGCCGAGAAATCTTTCAAAAATCCATATTCAAAATCATTCAAAAACATATTCTTGCTTTCAGCATATTGATTTGAAAATTCCATTTTTTATAGTTTCTCATTTTGCTTATTTAAAAGGATTCGGCTTCGCCGAGAAATCATTCAAAAATCTTTATTCAAAATCATTCAATTGAAAATTTCAATTTTTGATAGATTTTTGATGTCAATTTTTCAAAGATTTAGCTACGCTGAATGCAAAGCATTTCTTGCCGTTAGGCAATCCCCAAAAAACTAAAATTTCGTCTTTTTTCCGCCCATGCGCAGCTTGATGGAAGTGACCACCTTTTTGGTATAAAGCGGGAAACTGTTGTTCATAATCCAGGAATAATACGGCGGCTCCTGACGGAAGACATCCTCCACGCGCTTGCCTTTGTGCTTGCCGAACATGAAGACTTCCTTGCCCTCGTCGTCATAGATGATCTGCCCCGAAAGGTCGGCATTCTTGTGATGTGCCGAGAACTCCGAAAGCTGTTTCATGTCGTTGGTCGGACCCTGCGACTTCACGCCTTTACCATCCTCATATTCAACGCCATCGTAATGGTCGAGCATGGCTTTCAGCACATCGTAAGTGGCTTTCGTGTCAGCACCTGCACCATGCGCGCCTTCCAGTTCGGCATGACAGAAAAAGCGGTAAGCGCCCTTCAAAGTGCGCGGTTCCATCTTCATGAAAATGTTCATCACATCTATCAGGTCGCGGCCTTTGATGTCGAAATCGTAGTCCACGCGCAAAAACTCCTCGACCAGAATCGGCACATCGAATTTCAGGATGTTGTAGCCTGCCAAATCGGCATTGCCAATAAACTGAGCGATTTCGTTGGCCTTTTCGCGGAAAGTGGGTTTGTCGGCCACAAATTCATCGGTGTAGCCCGTCACTTCCGAGGCTTCTTTCGAAATCGGAATTTCGGGGTTCAGAAGCCAGGAACGTTGTTCTTCCTGTCCGTTTACATTGATTTTCAATATGCTAATTTCCACGATTCGGTCCGTCGTGGTGTTCAGGCCTGTCGTTTCAAGGTCGAAAAATGCCAAAGGGCGTTTCAGGTTCAGTTCCATGAGAGATGTTCAAGTTTGATTTCAATGACGCAAAAATAATACATAAAAGCGTGCGCTATTCATTTTTTTCTTACTTTTGCCCGATTTTCAAACCAATTAGAACACATTAGAAAGATCATAAATTATTGAAAGACATGATGGAAGAAAACGAAATGAATGAAAAGGAAGAACTGTTCTCAAAGGCAGTCAGAGCAGGAAAGAGAACTTATTTCTTTGATGTTAAGACAACGAAAGGTGACGAAAAATACATTACCATAACGGAAAGCAAGCGCCGCTTCGACAACGACCAGAACCGTTTCACGTATGAGAAGCACAAGATTTTCCTCTATAAGGAAGACTTTGAAAAGGTTGCCAAAGGCTTGAACGATGCCATCCATTACGTCCAGACTGGCGAATATCCTGAAGACTACAACGAAGAACCTGTCCGCTACAACAGCAACGAAAACGAAAGTCCTGTTGACAGCGCCATCGACAAATGGTTCGACGAACTGGAGAAGAACAACGGCGAAGCCTAATCAATTAGTTACTAACAAATTAAAATGAAGGTCGTGCCACGAGGCGCGAACTTTTTTGTGGGGACCATTTACCTGTTGGCACAAACAAAAACAAGGGCAATAATATACTTTTAGACCCGGAATGAAAGATGAAAGATGAAAGATGTAAGTTGAAAAACCGAATTACTTTGTTCTAAAATGGGATTCCAACTCTTGATGCAAAATGAAGGTGCATTTTTATTCTCCAATTGCTTCAAATAGTCTTTTGAAGCAATTGATGCCTTCCTCGAGATTGTCAATAATCTCTGCTGCAATTTCGTCTGGGTCGGGAAGATTGTCTAAGTCGGTCAGGCTTTTGTCTTTCAACCAGAATATATCGAGATTCGTCTTATCACGGGCTATCACCTCGTCGTAGGTAAACTTGCGCCAACGGCCCTCAGGATTTTCTTCGCTCCAAGTCTCGGTACGCAAATGACGGTTTTCGGGATTATAGCATTTTATAAAGTCTGCTAAATCTTCGAATGTCAATGGTGATTTTTTTAACGTATGATGAATATTTGTACGGTAGTCGTAAATCCAAATATCCTTCGTCTGCACTTCCTTGCTTGCTGGTTTATTATCGAAAAACAACACATTTGCCTTCACTCCATTTGCATAGAAAATGCCCGTAGGCAACCGCAAAATCGTGTGCAATTCTGTAGTTTTCATAAGTTGCTTGCGAATCTCCTCACCTGCTCCACCTTCGAACAACACGTTATCTGGCAAAACTACGGCTGCCTGCCCAGTTACTTTTAGCAACGTCTTGATGTGTTGCAGG